>JBGSKE010000196.1:0-2931 GCA_041741355.1 Negativicutes bacterium
CAACGCCTGTTTCAACCAGTCCCATGTGGAGTTCGGACTGCGCCGCTACTTGATAGGAATGCATCACCAGTTCTGCGCCGCCGCCCAGAGCCATGCCAAACGGGGTTGCTACCACCGGCTTGGCGGCATACTTCAGCCCCATCATCGAATCTTGCAGCCCCTTGGCGAAATTCTCGATCTCACCCCAGGCTTTTTTGTCGATAAATGCCGCGATATCGGCCAGGTTAGCGCCCACACAGAAGTTCTTCTTCTGATTCCCGATCACCAGACCAACCCAGTCATTTTCCAGTTCTTCCGCTGCCCGGGTAAGCACTTCCACCGCTTTGAGCGACAGGGCATTTCCCTTCGAATGAATTTCCAAGCACAATACGCCATCGCCGATATCCACCAACGATGCGTCTTCGTTGCCGCTGACAACGCGCGATTTCGCGTGATTTAGGTTGATGTAGGGCGCGTAGTTTTCTTCCCCGTTGTAAAATCTCGCATCCCCGGCGGCGAGTTTTTTCTCTACCCAAGCCGGAATGGTTTCGCCTTCCGCCTTCATCTTGCCGATGGATTTTTCCAGCCCGATAGCGTCCCAGATCTGGAATGGTCCCTGCTCCCAGTTGTAGCCCCATACCATCGCCTTATCGATCATAGTATAGTCGCCGGTTATTTCCGGCACCTTGCCTGCACTGTAAAGCAGGATGTCTTTGATGTGCTCCCAGGCAACCTTGTTTTCCAACTCCTCGCCATAGACCATCTCTGCATATTTGTTTTTGCTCTGCAGCGCTTTCTGGATGCCTGCCAGCTCCACATTCTTGAGTTCCTCGTAGCTACCGGTCTTCTCATTCCAGAAAAAATTTGTCTTCCGGCCGTTCACATCGTCTTTGCGGAAGAAACCCTGCCGGCTCTTGTCGCCTAGCGAGCCCATCGCGATCAGCGTATTGACAAATTCGGGCGCCGTATAGGCTATTTGCTCTGCCTCATCATCGATGCTGCTAATGACATTGTTCGCCACATTGGCGAATACATCGATGCCCACCATATCCAGCGTGCGGAAGGTCGCGCTTTTGGGTCTTCCCAACACGACTCCGGTGATCTGGTCCATGGTCGGAATATCGAGCTTGTATTTCAGCATTTTCTGGATGGCATTCACCAGGGCATACACGCCGATGCGATTGCCGATAAAATTGGGCGTGTCTTTTGCCAAAACGATCCCCTTGCCAAGTACGTTCCGGCCATAATGCTGCATAAATTCCAGCAGTTCCGGCGAGGTATCCGGCGTCGGAATCAATTCGAACAACCGCATCATGCGGGGCGGGTTAAAAAAATGCGTCCCCAGAAAATGTTCCCGGAAATTCTGCGGCAGGTCTGCCGCAATTGCGGCGATAGACACGCCGGAAGTGTTCGTCGATACAATGCAACCCGGTTTTCTGTATTTGGCGACATTCGCCATAAGCTGCTTCTTGACGGCGAGGTTTTCAACCACGACCTCAATGATCCAGTCACAATCCGCCAACATATCCATGTTGTCACTCATATTGCCAATGCTGATTAATCTGGCCTGATCCTTGTGAAACAAAATCCCGGCTTTGGGATTTGAAATTCGATCAAGCGCCGTTTGGGCAATCCGATTGCGAAACTCAGTGCTTTCGGTTGTCAGTCCTTTTTTCTTTTCGTTTTCATCAAGCGCTTTGGGAACGACGTCAAGCAGTTTGACTTCTACGCCAACTCCGGCCAATAAAGCTGCTATTCCACTGCCCATGACGCCGGCGCCAAGCACGGCGGCCTTATTTATAGCTCTAACCATTGTTTGTTGCTCCTCTTTTCTTTTGCTCTTACCGCTAGCTGATCAGCTTCTTTACACATTCTTTTGCAATGATTGCCAATAACGGCGCATTTACCGGTTTGGTCATTGTACGCAGGCAATCATTCCACCTCCCCGAATTTTGCTCCAACAATTACAAAGCATCGCTATTTTGACTACTTTGAATCTTGCAACTAAATATTGCAAGAAATGTGCCAACATGGACACTTATTTTTTGCCGCAGAATGCATGGTGCATCAAGCCGCTTAATTCCAGGATTTCCGCAAATTCAGCGATCAAATCCCGAAACTGTCGATACAAAAACCAACCGGCTTCCCGTGCTGTTTGTGCCACAACTGTTCCACGCCTAGAGTAAATTCCCAGAAGTGTGTCAAACTGTTCCACGCCTTTGCTCTTTATCCAGGCTATACCGGCATAATTGGCAATAAAAAAAGCGAGAACGCTGCCTTTACAGGCGCATTTCTCGCTGCTTCTCATATCCGCAATGCAGAAATCAGTTAGTGTTTCGGGCTAGTTGTGCCAAACTTGTTCCAGGCAAACAGGGTTCCCGGAAATTGTGTCAGAGTGTTCCATCGCTCTTCCCATTATCAAGACCGTGCTCTCTTAATCGGCGGTAAAAAGTGCTGCGTGACATTCCAAGCGACTCCGCCGCCTTGCAGCGATTTCCCCGGTTCTGCCGCAGGGCCCGTTTCATTTGTTCCAGCTCCGAGGATTCAGTCGTCAGGGCCTGAGCCGAAGAAATCGGGCCCGTTTCCTCATATCCCAGGTATTTAATGATGATATCCGCGGAAATCAAGTCACTGCCGCTTATGCTGACGATACCTTCCAAAAGATTATTTAATTCCCTCACGTTTCCCGGCCACTGATATTGAAGCAAAAACGCTTTGGCATCTTCTGTCAGGCTGATTTCCTTTTTGTGCTGCCGCTCACAAACGTTTCGCAAGAAGCTATGGGCGAGCAGCAAAATATCATTCCCCCGCAGACGTAACGGCGGAATGGTGATTCTCACCACACTCAGGCGGTAATAAAGGTCCTCGCGAAACAGTCCATTCTTCATTTTTTCCGCTAAGTTCTTATTGGTAGCAGCAATGATCCGGGTGTTAATTTGTTTCATTTCATTT
>JBGSKE010000197.1:0-3345 GCA_041741355.1 Negativicutes bacterium
CCGATCTGGGCAGACCGTCCTGCTATTTATCGACGAGATCAACCGCTGCGAACATACCGTGCAGCAAGAACTGATGAATTTGATATTAAACCGGGAGATCAACGGCTACACACTGCCGACCGAGGTAAAAATAGTAGCCGCAATGAACCCGTCCAACAAATATGGCGCTGATTTTGACTATCAGGTTGTCGAGATGGATGTTGCGCAGGAAAACCGCTTTGTCTGGCTGTATATGGAGCCGGATTATCTGCAGTGGCTGGACTGGGCTGTCGAGACAGGACTGGAGCCGAAGGTGATCGAGTTCATTTCGACATTTCCCGAATACCTACTGAAAATCAACGAAGATGATATCAGGGCAACGCCAAGAAGTTATGAACGAATCTCTAGCCTGTACAAGATTTACCAACAACAGAAGGAAGCTGTGCCGCGGTCAGTATTTATTAATGTCCTGCGCGGCAATGTCGGTCGAGTGATTGCCGAAGAATTTGCCAGTTTTGTTGAAACCGACCAACGAGCGCTGATCTCGTTTGCCGATGTCTTTTCCGGTGATTCATTAGCGGCAACGCTGAGCGAAAAAGTGAAAAAAGAAAGCCATACCCGGCTTTATCTAGCGGCAAAAAATATATTGAAAACCCTGACTGATGAGATAAACCAGGGGAATGTTGCTGTAAATGAGCGGATCAACCGGCTGATTGCTTTTCTAAAACTTTACCCGGTCGATTTAATGATCGGCATCATGAAGGACATAAAAAGCAGCTATCCAGGGGTGTATAGCCATGCCATCGAAAATGAATCTTTTGTCGAAGCCTATTTTTCAACCTATAGTGCGATCCGGTAATCAGGCATGGAACCGTTTTTCGATCAACAGGTCAAAGGACTTTACGACGATGCTTATACAATTATCAATGGCTTTCTGAAACAAAAACGGCAAACGGAAGATGCTACGCTTCAGATCCCAACGGAATTTGCAGCGGAGTTTTTTCGTCTCGTCGATAAAGTGAATCTAAGCCTGTTGGCAGATACCGACAACTTTTATGGCTATTTTATGTTTCAACTGTCGCGCGAAATTCGCTTTGATATCAGCAGCCCCACGGCGATAAATTTTCAGCGGGCGAAGTATGTTCTGTATTTCAACCCGATCATTTTTTTGACGTTGACGCTGCAACAAATGGAAACCACGATCAAACACGAAATACTCCACGTCTGTTCGTTGCATCTGATCCGGGCACGGGAACTAAAAGCTCGCTACAAACCGGTCGCTTTAAATATGGCCATGGATATCGTCGTCAATGCCTATCTCGATTATCTGCCACCCTACGCGACGACGCTGGAGTGGGTAAACCTGAATTACTCCCTGCAACTGCATCCGTTTGAACCGTTCGAATACTACGCGGAAAAAATCCAAAATGCGCTGGACTTGCTGGAGGTAGTGGAGGATGACTCCGAGGCGGACAACCCGGACGGGGACTCCATCGAAACGGAGTTTGACCCGGCGACTACCCACGACATCTGGCTGGATTCCAGTGAAATCGATGAAAAAACGTTGCGCGAGTTCACCGAAAAAGTGATGGATGCTGCGCAAAAAGGCAGTGTTCCCTACTATTTGGCCGGCCTGATTGCGGCGCTGCGCAACAGTAGAGGGGAACTGCCCTGGAACTTGTATCTGCAGCGACTGATGGGATCGGCGGTCAGCAATCCCCAGAAAACGATCACCCGCAGAAATCGGCGGCAACCCGACCGACTGGACATCCGCGGCGAACTGCGCAGCCACAAAGCGAAAATTGTTGTTGCGCTGGACATCAGCGGCAGCATTTCCGACGAAGAATTTTTGCAGGCAATCCAAGAAGTGTTCAACATCGTAAAAAACTACCGTCATGAGATTGAGATTGTCGAATGCGATAGTGAAATCCGGCGCATGTACAAAGTGAGATCAGCCCAGGATGTCAAAGATCGGCTGTCTATTCGCGGCGGTACCCGATATTCGCCGGTTTTTGAATATGCCAACGCGCAGAAAATAGATTTGCTGGTGTATTTTACCGATGGAAAGGGCGAAGCACAGTTGCAATCAATCCCTAGGGGCTATAAAACACTTTGGGTCATTTCCGGTCGCGGCGATAAGCTTTCCCTCAACGAAGCCTATGGAGCGGTGAAAAAACTGAATCCGGTGGCAAGCAAAGAGCATATACTGGATAGCAATGATGTGGAGCGGGGTGGTTATTCAATGAATAACCACGAGAAAATCCATATTTGAATGAGGAGGCCATGTGAAATATGAATGTGTTTGAAAAATTAAGCGGGATCATTTTGGAATTTCAAAAAGGCAAATTTACGGCTGCCGATCTGCAACCGGATACGCGACTGGTCGAGGATTTGCGGTTGGACTCGCTCGCCTTGGCTGAACTGCTTGTCCTAATTGAAAATGAATTTTTGCTGGAAATAGATCCGGACGAGCTGCAAGAATGTCAGGATTTACGTGCTTTAGCCGGATATCTTGATCAGCGCATGGCCGGATAACCTGAGTGCGGGAGGAAAATCGCTTGGCTAACGAGGCATTTCAGATTGTTCCCGTCGATCATTCCAACGCCGGTGATGTTGGTTTTGTATTTCGCTCGGTATATGGCGACGACTTTCCGGTTAAGGACGTATATGAAGCAGACACCCTGATGAGAGAAATCGCGGCAGGCCGGGTAACAGCCTTTTTGGCGTATGACCATCAGGGCAGTCCAGCGGGTTATGTGTCGATATTCAAAAGCGCCCCTAATCCTCGGCTGTGGGAAGCCGGGAATATGGTGGTTCATCCCGCATATAAATTCAGCAAGCTTTCATCGCAGCTGGCGAAATTGTATTTTGACCCTGCGATTCTGGCGGAGATTGACTGTGACGGCATTTTTGGCGAAGCTGTGACCCACCATTATGCTTCGCAAATCGGTTCCGTCAAATCGGGGATGCGCGATTGCGCCATCGAATTGGATCTGATACCGGGAAATAGCTTCAAAGAACATCCGGAGATCGCTACGCGGCGAGTGACGTGCGTATTCAATTTCCTCGAAGTTTCCGAGCCTAACCAGGCCGTTTATGTTCCAACGGAATATTATGAAATCCTGCAAAAGATTGCACAACCATTGAAGCCGAGGACCTTTTTGCCGGCAGAGGCACCATTGCCGCTGACAGGATCGACTGTGTCACAAGATGCTTATTTTGCCTCTGCTCAGATCTGGAAAATTTCAGTCAGCGAGATTGGCGCCGACTGGCAACCCTTCCTCGACCAGCTTTTAGTTGACGCTGCCAATAAGCAGGTGGTGAGCCTACAAGTTGTCATCAATGCGGCGTTGCCCTGTTCGGCGG
>JBGSKE010000198.1:0-2982 GCA_041741355.1 Negativicutes bacterium
GACGGCAGAACCGTGGCCTGCCACCGGGGCGGTATCGCGCCGATGCTGGAAGTTAACGGGCTGCAAAAGAACCTGGACGGCAAGCAGGTTTTGCAGCAAATATCGCTGACGCTGTATGAAGGGGAAACTTTGGCGTTGATCGGCGAGAGCGGCTCCGGCAAAACAACGCTGGCGAAAACGTTGATGGGCCTGTGGTCGGCGGATGGCGGTTCATTTCGGCTTGACGGCCAGGCTGGCTGGGATCGGCATCAGTTTTATGAACGGATTCAGCTTGTATTTCAGAACCCCAAGGAAGCCTTCAGTCATCGGTTGAATGTCGGCGAAATCGTGCGGGAACCGCTCGACATTCATGAACGGGGCTCACAAGCGGAACGGGCGGAAAAGGTACGTAAAGTGCTGTCCGAAGTGGATCTGCCGACAACGGCGGATTTTATGCAACGTTATCCGCATCAACTGAGCGGCGGCGAAGCGCAGCGCGTGGCGATCGCCCGGGCGCTGATCCTTGAACCGAAACTGCTGATTGCCGATGAAATCACGGCGGCTCTCGATGCTGGGGTGCAGGCGCGGGTGGTGCGATTGTTGATGCGGCTGCAGGATATGCGGGGACTGGCGCTGCTGTTTATCACGCATGACATCGCTTTGGCGCGGAAAATCAGCGACCGGGCTATAGTTCTCAAAGACGGCTGTATCATCGAAACGGGGCTGTCCAGTGAAGTCTTTACGAACCCGACGCAGCCCTATACCCGACAATTAGTTGAGGCGGCGTCGCGATTGCGAACTTAAAGCTAAGTTTGGTTTGGCGGAATTAACGCAGGAAAATGCGGAAATACGGCGAATTAATTGGCATTACAGTATTATGTGAGTTGTTGCCGTAGAAGTTGCGCCGGAGGTGAGCCATGCTTACGAACACACTGAAAATTGGTGAGGCGGATTTTGGCAAAATGATCAATGCGTTGCCGCTGCCAATGGCTATTATC
Organism: Negativicutes bacterium; assembly: GCA_041741355.1. Lineage (GTDB taxonomy): Bacteria > Bacillota > Negativicutes > UBA1444 > UBA1444 > UBA1444. Next base: position 978 of record JBGSKE010000198.1, read on the forward strand.
AGTCGCGCCGGCGATCATATGTATATTAATGAACGGTTCACGCAAAGTTTCGGTTATTGCTATGCGGACATTCCTTCGCGCAATCATTGGCGTAAAGCGGCGTTTCCCGAGGAAAATTACCGCCAGTGGACGTTGCAGGCTTGGGAGACAGTATTGGAACGACTGGCGAGTTCGCCAGCAGACAGTGAACAGGTGGAATACAATATTACTTGTAAAGATGGTGCGGTTTGCCCGGTGATTGTTTCGTACAGTCAGTTTGGCAATGATATCATCGCTACGTTTACCGATATATCAGAACGTCGCCGCTACGAGCGGATTTTGCAGGCGACATATGAACGTCGCCGCAAGAATGAAGTCATGACAGAATTAATTCGTGAAGGGGTTCCCTCCAAGCAATTGGTGCATGAAAGCGCCCGGATTATGGGCGCTAAAATGGTACAGCCTTATCATTGTTTTTTTATCGCGATTGACGAATATCGAGGAAAACCGCGGCGGCATTGGCTTAAGTGCATGGAAGAATACCATCTGCTGTTGAATGAATTGTTGAATGTGCTAGAGGATAATGATCGGTTAGCCTGGGATTGTCAGGACGGGATCGGTGTATTGTGGTTTAGCCAGGGAAGTGAGGAAATGGGCAAAACCACACAAATGGCGATCGCTGACCAACTGCATAGAATGATTGGCAACCGGCTGCCGACAGTAAAAGTTTCTGTCGGCATAGCTGAACCGGCAGTCAACATGTCGGCGCTGGCTGCTCATTACCGTCAAGCGCGCACGGCAGTTTTGACAGGGAAAAAAGTATGGCCGGAAAAAAACAGCTTTCATTATGCGGACATGGGGGTGTTTCAGCTTTTATCATGTATTGCAGATACTGCACCGATTGACGAATATATCGAGCGAACCCTGGGCGGGCTGCTGCATTATGACAAACGAAAGAGCGCCCACTATCTGATTACCCTGGAAACCATTCTGATGAGCGATAACTGGAAAGCAAGCGCGGCGCAACTGGGAATTCATTATCACACTTTGATGTTTCGCAAACAACGGCTGGAACAAATTCTCGGAATATCTTTTGATGATTACTCGGCAAGATTGGCTATATTAAACGCCTTGCACCTACTAAAACTAAAAAATGATTGACAAAAAAACTGGCGGGCCGGAATGGCTGAGAAGATCGTAGTTGTGATTTGATCACAAATTGCGGTCTTTTTTTTGTCTTGACTTGGGTAAGGATGCAAATGGTTTGGCAAAAATAATTATTGTAAAATAAATGCAGGCGCATTGTTGAGCGAATTTAGCGAAAATTAACCGAAATCTCGGATTGAAATGGAGCAGGATTGCATGTATCAGGAAGTTCGCGTCGACAACGACCAGCTGCACGTTGCATTGTCGGGAGACATTTTTGCGCCGGAAGCCAAGGTGATGCAGCAAAGCTTATCTGCTTACATCGCCGACGGCCGACGGATGATTTCGCTGGACTTGTCCGGGGTTGACTTTATCGACGGGACCGGGTTGGCGGCATTGGTCTCCATTCACAAACAGATCCGGGATAAGGGTGGTCATTTGCAAATTGAGGGCTTACAGGGAGAAGTAAAAGAACTGTTTCGTTTGACCGAACTGGACAAAATGCTGGAAATCGATTAAAAAATTCGCAGTAATGAGAAATAAACAACAAGGAGAGGTTACTGTGTTTGGCTTATCAAAACAACAACCGTCGGTGAAATTGGAACGGCATGCTGATGACGCTGCCGTATGCAAACAAAAACTGCTCCAGGCAATTCAAAATGTCCGTAGCGGGAAACTCAGCTATCTGGATGATGCAGAGTTAGGCTGCGCGGAGTTGTCCCGCGAATGGAATGCTATGCTGGATGCGATTTGCAGCGACAAACGCAGTGCGGTTCTGGGCGTAAACAATCTGTTGTCGGAAGTCACTAAAATGGATTTTATCAAAAGTATGATCGAAAATGTGCGAAAACAGAGCCAGACGATGAACTCGATTGCCGCC
>JBGSKE010000199.1:0-2965 GCA_041741355.1 Negativicutes bacterium
ATCACTTTGTTCATGGTTGATTCCTCCCTGTTTGGACACAGTGTCCTTTATCTGTCTATTGCAAATCATTGCAACATTCGTGCCAACACATTGTCCCAATCTGCAAAATCGAGCAAAAGCCTTTATTTCACAGACTTTTCAGGATTTGTACGATCAGATTGATTGTTCGCCCAATCACAACCGATGACGATTTTCATCAACATTCGCGTACAACAAAAAGAGAAACGCCATTTTCCGGCGTTTCTCTTTGATTCCATTTGGCATCGCATCAGATGACGATTGTCATCATTTTGTAAGGATGCCTAGTTTTTTCGCTTTTTTTACAATCGTGGATTGGTCAATTTTTAGCAGCGCCGCCGCTTTTCGCGTACTGCCGCCAACTCGCAGCGCTTTTTCAATCATCCGACGCTCCGTTGCCTCAACCAATTCATACAGCCCTATATTCTCATCGCAGTCAACCAAGGCAAGCGGCTCAATATCCAGCAGTCCGGCGATGCGGCTGCCGGAGACCACGACTGTTGGTTCAGAGATGATCACGATGCGTTCCACGATATTCTGTAATTCCCGCACATTGCCAGGCCAGGCGTAGCGCTGCAACGTCTGCATTCCACCTGTATCGATCAACACCGATTTGCCGTATTTCGCATTGAACATCGACAAAAAATGCCGAACCAGCAGATCCGTATCATCCGGGCGTTCCCGCAGCGGCGGAATGTAAATCGGAAAGACATTCAGCCGGTAGTACAGATCTTCCCGAAACTTGCCCTGACGCACCTGTTCTTTTAGCTCACAGTGCGTCGCCGACAAGATGCGAACGTCGGTTTGAATCGGCTTGGAACCGCCGATACGGTTCACTTCTTTGTGCTGAATCACCCGCAGCAGTTTCGCCTGCAATTCCAACGACATCTCACCGATTTCGTCAAGCAGCAGAGTTCCTTTGTCGGCTAGTTCAAACAATCCCATCTTGCCGCTGGTCGTCGCGCCGGTAAATGAGCCTTTTTCATAGCCGAACAATTCTGCTTCCAGCAGCGTCGCCGGAATCGCCGCGCAGTTTACCTTGATGAACGGACCTTTTTCGCGGGCGCTGTTGACCCGGATGGCATTTGCCACCACTTCCTTGCCCACGCCGGTCTCGCCGGTAATCAGAACGGTCACATCCAGGCGGGCAATCTGATTGATCGCCGCCACTACTTTTTCCATCGCCGGACTCTGGGCAATCAGGGTCTTGCTGAAATGCAGCCGGCGTAAATGTTCGATCTCCTCTTTCTTTTTGTCCTTGTCTTCTTCTACCGCTTTCATTTTTTCCTGAGACGCATCCAGTTCGGCCTTCATTTCCAGCAAATCGGACATCTCGCGATCAATTACGACCACTTTTTTCACATTGCCGGCCGGGTCAAAGATCGGGTTGCCGGTAATCAGCATCTTAATCCCATTGCGTAAGCTTTCCGCCATTGCATTGACTTGTTTTTTGGTCCGGATTACTTCCGGTGTGACCGCATTTTTATACAAACCGTCCACCATCAGTTCCGCCACATACCGTCCCACGACTTCCTGCGCCTGAATGCCGGTGATCCGGGTGTAGGCCTTGTTGACGTACATCGTCTTACCCTGACCATCGGCGATATAAATCCCATCATACAAGTGGTCGCCGATTTCACGGAAATCATATTCATGCGTTTCCTGCAAACAATTCAGCGCGGCGGCTAATCCATCAATCAGTCGTTGACGTTCGGCAGGTTCTTCGAATGAATCGCCGGCCTGCAAGCGGGCAAGCAAACGGGAAAACTTTTCCGACACGGCATAATAGTCTCTACTTTCGCTCATCTTTTCCCCCGCTCATAATCTCAAAGTCGGTGATTCTATCGATTCTCCAGTTCCAATAATTCTTCAAGGTGCTGCGCTGCTTCCCTTACATAACCAATGCAGTGCGTCTGCATTCTGCCCAGTTCACGGAACTTAGCCTGATCTTCCGGTTTGCCAAGGTCACAGTCAAGCAACTGCGTGCAATTCAGCGAATGATGCTTCGATTTAAACCGGCGAGCGAACTCCTGCATCATCGCATAATTATCTTCCTTGGTCTGTTTGTCAGTTCCGTCGAACTTCAGGCTAATCGCCATAAAAGCGCCGGTCACCGCGCCACAGGTTTCCGACAGACGCCCCATGCCGCCGCCAAATCCGCGAGCAATACGAATCGCTTCGTCGCGGTCAAACCCAAAAAGCGGCCCGTACGTTACCAATATCGCCTGCGAACAGGCCATCCCTCCAGTAAATAGCTCAACTGCCTGTTCTACCCGATCGTTTGCCATTGTTAGCTCCCTTACCTTTCTTTACTCCGCTTCCGGTTTACAGCCGGCAATTTTTTTGGCGCAGCGTTTTTTATGTTCCAAATTGGCCAGTTTCGAGTACATTACTTTCTGGGCCTGCGGCGAACCAGCGCCATGCATGCTTTCCACCAAAGCGGTGCCGCCGGTCATGTTTTCAACCAGGCGGGCCATGCGCAGCCGGTTTTCCGTGCTCACACCGGCTACGCCCTTAAAGTACTTTTCGATGTACGGGCCGATTTCCGGGTGCCGCAGATCGCCTTCCGAGGGCAAGGTTGCTGTCAAACCGCCGCCGATATCCTGAGCCAGGCGATCAATGTCATAAATCAGTCTGGTCACATTATGTTTGCCAACATTGGCCAGCAACGGATCGACAAAGTAGGCGCCGGACGCTGTCTGGTGGCCTTCGGCCGAACAGGCGATCGAGCAGGCATACAAGGTTTCCGTCAAGTGGATCATTTCATTGATTTTTTCCTTGACATGGGCTGCCTTGCCGTAACCACCGTAGTCGGCCATAGTTGCTGCCGCACCAATGACGATATCCGAAACGCCGCCCTTGCAGCCGCCGTAATTTTGGCGGTGATAACAGGCGAACCGCTCGACCAGCAGGCCGGCAAAATCGGTCTCACCATCCATGAACACCC
>JBGSKE010000200.1:0-1722 GCA_041741355.1 Negativicutes bacterium
CATCAGCACCCGGTTGACGACGCCGAATGCGGCCACCGCCAGGCCGCCGCCGTAAGCCAGCAGGTTGAAGTTGAGCACCACCATTACCAAACCGGCGCCAATCTGGAGCAAAAACGGCGCCATGCCGATGCGGGAGATTTCCGTGAAGATCTTGCGTTGCAAGCGCAGGTTAGACGCTTTTAACTGCATCGTGCCGGTGCCTTTGATGAAATAAACCAGCACCCAGACGGTCGCCACGATCTGGGCGACGACGGTGGCCCAGGCCGAGCCCTTGATTCCCATATCGAAACCGAAGATGAACAGTGGATTGAGCGCTGCGTTCAGCAGGGCGGCAATCAACATTGTCTTCAGTGCGGTGTGCGGGTCGCCTTGGGCCCGGATCAGGTTGTTCAGGCCAAAACTTACATGCATGAAGATGCTGCCGCCAAGGATGATCAGCGAAAAATCGCGGGCATAGGGCATCACTTCCGGCGTTGCGCCAAGAAACAACAGCAACGGATCGAGAAACCATAACGATACAGCGGTGGTCAACAATACCAAGATGATTACTAATGACAGAGCGTTGCCCAGGATTAGTTCCGCACCGGCTTTGTCTTTTTGTCCGAGGCGGATTGAGATCAGCGACCCGGCGCCCAAACCTACGAACATGCCGACGCCCATCAGAATCAGCATCAGCGGGAACACCAACGTGACGGCAACCAGGCCGATTTCACCGACGCCTTGCCCGACGAAGATGCTGTCGACCACGTTATATAAGGCGTTGACGACCATGCCGATGATCGCCGGCCCCGAATAGCGTCGCAACAACGTGGCGATTTTTTCTTCGCCCAGTTCGTTTGATTTGTCCATGATTCCTCCTGAAAATTCCCCGCGAAGTGATTTTTTGACGATTTTATTATTATACCACTTTCATGTTTGCAAGGTTGCCTGTTATCGGAATGCGTGAAGGTTCGAAATGCAAAGAAGTTAAGAATAGAGGAAAACAAAGACCGATGGAGAAATTATGCCCCAGGCAATAAACAGGCAGGTGAATCGGCATGGCGCTATCGAAAAATTCAGCACGGGCCTTATTTAAAAACATCATTGATTGTTTCTCCGATGCAGTTTTTTATGTGCAGGGAGGGTATATCGAAGAGATTAACGAAGCGGCGCAGAAACTGTTTCAGCTTGAAACTCTGGCGATTCGCAAACATTCTATGGCTCAATTGCTGGATACAGATGATTTTTCTAAGTTTGAAAGTGGAAGTTCGTTTCAGTGGAGTTCTAAGTTCGGAAAGGAAGAGAAGGTATATTTAGTACAGTGCAGGGATTTTGGCAAAGAACTGGGATTGCAGGGACTGCTGGTCGTTTTGCGGGACGTTTCCGATAAGCAAAAAATGACGGAATACATCACTAAGTTAGAAGAAACCAATCGGGATATGGACGCCTTATTCTGCTTTTCGCACGACGGGCTTGTCGTCTGCGATGGGAACGGATACGGTGTCAGATATAACGAGGCCTACACAAGGATAACCGGTATAGATGGTCAGGAACTGATCGGCAGGCATATGACCGAAATCGTTGGTAAAGGGTGCATTTCAGAATCGGCCGTGTTAAATGCGCTTCAGGCCAAAAAACAAGTAACAATAATGCCCAAATTATTAAGCGGAAAAAAAACACTGATTACGGCTAACCCTGTATTTGATGCCAATAATAATATTTTGAAGGTAATCTGCAATGTTC
>JBGSKE010000201.1:0-4717 GCA_041741355.1 Negativicutes bacterium
AAACTCTTTTGGCGCCCCCGACAAATCGTTCACCGGCCCGCGTCAATTTTACCGAACGTGTTTTGCGTTCAAATAGGGTTACCCCGAGCTCGTTTTCCAACTTTAAAATTTGATGGGAAAGGTTAGGCTGCGTGACAAAAAGGTCGGCGGCAGCTTTGGAAAAATTCAGATTTTGGGCAACCCGAACGGCATAGCGCAACTGATGAAGTTCCAACAGAACCCTTCCTTTGCATCGCTTGCGTTAGCGATTTATAACTTTTGTTCATTGATTACATTATAAATAAGCATTTCTCGCGAAGCAAGATACAATATAGAATGAACGCAGCTGGATTATTCGCGCGATTCAAAGTTGCTATGTCTATCGCTTCCGTATTATTTGCCCGTTTGATGGTAAAATTTCTATAACAATTAAAATAATGGAGGAGATAAACTGTGTTTCGAAAAGCAGAACCGTATCGTATTAAAATGGTGGAACCAATTCACATGATTTCCCGCGAGGAAAGAATTCAAGCCTTGAAAGAAGCGGGCTACAATCCGTTTTCACTCAAGTCCGACGATGTTTACATCGATCTGTTGACTGACAGCGGAACCGGTGCGATGAGCGATCGACAGTGGTCGGCCTTGATGCTCGGAGATGAAGCCTACGCAGGGAGTAGGTCTTTCTTCAAAGTTAAAACGGCTGTCAAAGATGTTTTTGGTTACGATTATGTCATTCCCACTCATCAAGGGCGCGGGGCCGAGCAGGTGCTTTTTCCTCATCTGATCAAACAGAAGGGGCAATATGTTTTAGGTAATATGCATTTTGACACCACGATGGCCTGGATTGAACTCAATGGCGCAGTGCCGGTGAATTTTGTCATCGATGCTGCGTTTGACACAGAAAAGGAACATCCGTTCAAGGGTAATTTTGATCTGGAACGCATGGAAAGCTTCATTATTGAGAAGGGTGCGGAAAATATCGCTTTTATCATCGTTACGGTTACTTGCAATTCGGCTGGCGGGCAGCCGGTATCGATGGAGAATGTTCGCGGCGTCAGAAAAATCGCAGATAAGTATGGAATCAAACTCAACTTCGATTCTGCCCGCTTTGCGGAAAATGCGTATTTCATCAAAAGACGCGAGTCCGGTTACGCGGAGAAAGGAATTAAAGAAATCGTCCGTGAGATGTACGCAATGGGGGATTATTTGACGATGAGCGCCAAAAAAGATGCGATCGTAAACATGGGCGGCATGATTGCTATCAAGCAGGATGCGGATCTGTTCGCCGCGGCAAGTGCGACTTGTGTTCCCATGGAAGGCTTTGTGACTTATGGCGGATTGTCCGGTCGCGATATGGAATGTCTGGCGGTAGGATTGCAGGAAGGATTGGACGTGGATTATCTGGAGAGCCGGATTGGCCAGGTCGAATATCTCGGATCAGAGCTCCGCAAACGGGGGGTTCCGATTCAATGGCCGGTTGGTGGGCATGCCGTATTCGTTGATGCCGGGAAAATGCTGCCCCATATTCCGGCTGAGCAATTTCCGGCGCAGGCGCTTTGCAACGAGTTGTATATTGAAGCGGGGGTTCGTCCAGTAGAAGTGGGATCGCTGCTTCTGGGGCGTGATCCGGAAACCGGAGTGCAGAAGAAGGCGGGCGTTGAATTTATGCGCTTGACGATTCCGCGCCGCGTATATACCGACCGCCATATGGATGTTGTGGTAGAGGCTATGGCAAATATTATGGAGCGACGAACCCGGATCAAAGGGCTTGAGTTTACCTATGAGCCGAAAGTTCTTCGGCATTTTCTCTGCCGTCTGAAGCCCATTGAGGGTCGCCATGAGTGATAAAAAACTGAAGGCGTTTCAATTTATTGAAAACCATCGGGCCGAAATGTTGTCGCTGTGGCAAGAATTGGTAAGCATTGAAAGCGGTTCGCGGAACAAGGCGGGGGTCGATCGTGTGGCAGCCAGGCTTCAAGATATCATTACATTGGATGCAGCGGACGTTCGGATCATCGAGTATGAAAATGCCGGAAATATGCTAATTGCGAGCTATGGCGCCGACCGAAAATTTGCTGCGGTTGCCTTCATGGGACATATGGATACGGTGTTTCCTGACGGGACAATTGATCAGCGGCCTTTCACTATCAAGGACGGAAAAGCCTACGGGCCTGGGGTTCTCGATATGAAGGGCGGGATCGTCATACTATTGTATGCGGTTAAAGCGTTGCAGGCAGCCGGTTATGATTGTCGTCCACTGAAAATATTGCTTGCCGGCGACGAAGAAATCGCACATAAAAATTCTAATGCCGCCGAAATATTTCAGACGGAGGTTGCGGGCTGTGTGGCGGCATTCAATTGCGAAACCGGTTTTGATGACGACCGCATCGTTGTCGGGCGTAAAGGCGGCGGGACTTTCCTTATGGAAACGCATGGCGTCGCGGCGCATACCGGGAATAATCCGCAAGATGGTCGCAGCGCGATTCTGGAATTGGCGCAAAAGGTGATGGATGTACACAAGCTTACCGATTGGAATGCCGGTACAACCTTCAGCGTGGGTACTTTTCAGGGCGGAACCGTATCTAATTCGACACCGGATTGGGAACCCCAATGCCAATTCAGTCGGGCGGCGCATCTGATTCCGCCAATTCTGTCATCGCCGGCGTGCCGACCGTGTGTTCAATGGGGGTGAAGGGCGGGAAAAATCATGCACCGGAAGAGTATGCGGTGGTAGAGTCTTTGTTTGAACGCGCCAAGCTCTTGATTGCCTGTGTATTGAAAATTGACAATGTGAAATAACGGCATGAGCAGTAACTTGGCGGCGGAAGTCCGGCAGGTACTGCTCTCAAGTTTTTTAAACGCCGTATACCGAACGGTACTTAGTCTGGTGTGAGAGGTCGGCTACTCAAATAATGGGTAGCCGACCTTTCGATTTGCACAAACAAAGGATATGCCGGACGACATAAATGAAAGCCCGTTCAACACGCTTGACCGAAACTTAATAGCAGAGGATAATAAATTGTAGGACTCTCTATAAATAATCCCGTTGAAAATGGATGAAAAACAAGGAGGTCCAAAATGGCAAAGAATTGGCATGCGATGAGTAGCAATGAAGTATTGGCTGAACTCAAGTCTTCTGAGGCAGGTATTACGCAGGACGATGCAAACGCAAGGCTCGAACAAATCGGCCCCAATAAATTGCCCACAGCCAAGCCGCCTACTTTGTTACAGATTTTTTTGGGACAATTTTTGAATCCGTTAATCTACATCTTATTAGCTGCTGCTGCTGTATCGTTGGCCATCGGTGAAGTCGGCGACGCTTTTTTTATTTTTGTTGTACTGGCTTTTAATGCCGGTATCGGCTCATATCAAGAGTGGAAAGCGGAGCGAAGCTCTGCTGCACTGATGGAGCTGTTTCAGACGCAAGCCCGGGTTCGGCGGGATGGGCTGGAAACGATTGTATCCGCCGACGGATTGGTCCCCGGCGATGTCGTTTTGTTGGAATCAGGAGTTAAAGTCCCTGCTGATGTGCGTTTTATTTCGACCAACGGCCTCGCGATTGATGAGGCGCTGCTAACCGGTGAATCTATGGCCTCAGAAAAAATGAGCGAACCAATTCCGGCGGAAACCGCGCTTGGGGACAGAAAAAACATGGGCTTTGCCGGTTCGACGGTAACGATCGGACGTGGTATCGGTATCGTTGTGGAAACAGGCGTGCGAACGGAACTAGGCAACATCGCCAGAGCGGTGACGGATACTGAAATTGCAAAACCGCCGCTGATTGTGCGGATGGAGCGTTTTACCCATCAAATCAGCTATATTATTCTGGGCGCGTGCTTGTTGCTGGGTATCTATGAGGTAATGCAAGGAAAAAATGTGCATGACGTATTTCTTATTTTGGTCGCACTGGCTGTATCCGCAATACCGGAAGGTTTGCCGATCGCTATGACCGTCGCTCTTTCGGTAGCGACACAGCGCATGGCTCGCCGAAATGTGATTGTGCGGAAACTGACCGCGGTCGAAGGACTCGGCTCTTGTACTTGCATCGCCAGCGATAAAACGGGAACGTTGACGTTGAACAAACAGACAATTCGGCAAGTCTTCCTCTACCCTTCCATCCACCTGGAGGTTACGGGAGAAGGCTATAACAGTGAAGGCAGCGTTTTCGACCCGCAACAGGATTCATTTGTGGCGCAGGCCGATCCGGAACTGCTGGAGTTGGCAAAAGTGGGGACGTTGTGCAATGAAGCTTCTTTGGTTTTTAACGGGTCAGAATGGGAGGCGGCGGGCGATTCTGTTGATCTGGCATTTTTAAGCCTGGCCTATAAAATGGCCCTTCAGCCGCGCTTGATCAGAGAATCGGTGGAGCTACTGACAACGATTCCGTTTGAGTCCGAACGAAAGTACTCCGCGCAGTTTTACAGAGAAAACGGCAAGGTGAAAGTTGCTGTCAAGGGGGCGGTTGAATCGATCGTTCCCATGTGCGGTTGCGATTGGGATCATGTTCGTAGTTGCGGCTCCCTGGATGCAGGACGGATCGAACTTGAAACCTTGAATTACACCAAAGCCGGCTATCGTGTCCTGGCGCTGGCGGTAGGCGAAGTCGCCGGCGGTTGCGCGGATGATTTCGCGGTCTGCGATATTGTCAATCTCGAGTTTTTGGGTCTGGTCGCCTTCATCGATCCCTTGCGGCCGGAAGCGTTAGTGGCGGTTCAGCAGTGCCGCCGGGCCGGCATTA
>JBGSKE010000202.1:0-9830 GCA_041741355.1 Negativicutes bacterium
TGCTGCTGGCTGCGGTGGCGATGGTGATGCCTCCGTTTGGCATTCCCTTGACGCAATGGACGGCGCTGGAGGCGGCGGTGCAAAATCCGGCGGCGTTGTTGCTGCTGATTGCCGGTATCGTTTTTTCGCTGCTGTATTGGAGCCGATTTATCAGCAAACGGTTGGCAGTGACCGTACAAGGCGGCGGAAGCTCGCGATCGGAGCCGCTTTATGCGATTCCCCAGTTGGTATTGGCTGTCGTCGTAGCTGTGTCGGGTTTATTTTCGGTGCAGTTTATCAACCTGTTTATTACACCGGTGCTCAAGGAGAATTACCGCCGGTTTGGCGATATTGCACAAGGCGATCCAACTGGGTTTCTGATTCGCGATTTGGCAGGCATCAATCCACTTCTGGCGTTTGTTGCGATAATGGTTGTTGTCGGCCCGGGCTGGTTGCTGCTGCGCTGGCTTTGCAACCGGCAATCGGCAAAACCGGTTGAGCAGCAAACGGTAGTAGTTGTAGAAGCCGCAGAAGTTGTAGAGGTTGTCGAAGTTGTAGAGGTTGTCGAAGCTGTAGAGGCTGTCGAAGCTGTAGAGGCTGTTGCGACCGAAGAAATTGCCGAAACTATTGAACCGGATGATCGGTCGTCAGTGGTCGGCGTGCCCGGCGGCGCAATGCATTATCCAATCCAGTCGCTTTTGGCATTGTTTCCGGATGCGCCGAAAACCCACCTGTATGCGACGGTTATTGCCGGCGCGCTGATTATCCTGATGTTTGAGGTGGTGATACGGTGATGGTGTTGTTAACGACAAATTTAGCGAAAATCGGTATGGTTGCGGCTGTATTCCTGGTGACGCCGCTGGCTGCCGGTTTGTTGGCCGGTCTTGCCCACCGAGGACGCGTTTCTAAAGACGCTGGCACTGAAACGACTTTGCTAAAGCCGTTTTATGATTTTAGCCAATTGCTGCGACAGACGCCGGCGCCCGCCAGCAATGCATCGATAATTTTCGTCCTGCTGCAATTGGCATTTGCCATGTTGGCGCTGGCCATGATCGTGCTGCAACGAAATCTGCTAGCAGGATTGTTGCTGCAGGCTTGTTCGAGCCTGATTGCGATTGCTGTCGGGATGAATCAGGCGGTTAGCCTGGAAGGGGCCGTGGCGAAGAACCCGCTAAAATCATTTTTGGCCTATCAACCTGTCTTATTGGCGATTGCGGTAGGCTGCGGCCTGGCTGCCGGCGGATTTGGCGTGGAGGCCCTGCTGGGTCAGACGCGACCGTTGGTTGTCGAACTGCCGTTGCTTTGGCTTTCTTTGTTGTACGTTGCGTATGTGTCAAGCCGGCTGGATACAGAACAGGTCGTTGCCGGTCCTGTGCTTGCCGTGGCCCGGCTGGCTGGTTGTTTTCGCCAAGCGACTCTGTTGCTGTTCGCCGGGATTTTTTGGGCCGATAGCATGATTGTCGCCGGGTTGGTCGCGGTATTGTTAGGATACGGGTTGGCGATCGCCGATGATTTGCGGGCCAGATTGCCTTGGCGGTTGGCGCTTGTTTGGGGTTGGGGCTTTGTGTTTTTTGCCAGCGCAATCAACCTATCTTGGGTGTATATCAAGTATCTACTATAAGGTTCAATAGCGAGGGCCGGGAAACTGCCGCGGATAAACTTTATCAAGCTGGTTCAATAAATCTTCGAGCGCGGCTGTCGCCAGCGGGATTGGGCCGCTGAATACGCCGGCTATTTCAGTGGCGGAGCGATTGGCTACCAATTTACCATATTGACCGCTGCCCTTGTTGTAAAACGCCAGTGTCAAAGTAAGCGTTGTGGCTTCATAAGTTTCATCATCGAAGAAACCGTGTTGCAACCAGTTGCTGAGATAGCTGATTTCCAGGTTGACTGCGCCGCCGGACGCAGACTCCGCCGTGATTTTTTCCAGCGCTAGTTGGCTTGCTTCACTGCCTAATGCGGCAACCGGCAGGATTTCATATCTGGGAAATCGGAATTGGCTGCGCAGTTTGGTTTGCAGGGCGGTATTCAGTTCGCTGCTGCGATAGCCGGACTTGTTGGTGATGGCCGGCAACGTGATTTTGATTGGATCAAACGCCTGTGATACCGGCATGTTCAGCAGCAACAGGCTGAATGTGAGCAACAGGATGGCAGCTGCGCTACGTTGAAGATTGGATTGAAGCATGGTGATTTCTCCCTTCCTTTGCGTCAAACGCATTCAAACGTGTTCATAAGAAATGTTCGGCGTTGTCAGCTCTAGCTCCTGCAATTTTGGCAGGGGCGTTGACACTCGCAAAAGTGTCTGGTAGGATGGAAAATGTAGGATGGCGGTATACTCGAGGTAAATTGCAGGCTGAGCGGGGTAGGATGGTGGAAAGACTCAACACTCCTGGCCTGGAGTGTTGCTTTTTTTTGCGCGGCGGCAACTGCAGAGACCTTGGGCGAAGATAAACCGAAAATAGAGTAGTAGCGTAGAAAGGCAGGAATGTAAAACATGTCCATTCAATTGACGATCATTGTTCTCTACATCGCAGTCTTATTTGGCATCAGTTTATATGCCAAAAAGTTGGCGGCAAATGGCAGCGCCAACTTCTTGTTCGCCGGTCGCAAGCTGGGACCCTGGCTGGTGGCGGTAAATGTCGCCGGACTGGCGATCGGCGCCGCTTCGACGATCGGAGTTGCCGAAAACGCTTTTTCCACAGGGTTGGCAGCGGGCTGGTATAATGCGGCCTGGGCTGCCGGCGCACTGGTGATGGGCCTGGTTGCGGCGGCCAAATATCGCGAAATGAATTGCACAACCGTACCGGAACTGTTTGAGCGGTACTATGATAAAAAAGGCCGCGTCATTGCCGTCTTTGGCTTGATCATTATCCAGATGGTAATCACGGCGTTGCAATATCTGGCCGGCGGCGCGATTCTGTCGTCGCTGTTGCCAGAAATATTCTCTTTTCAAACTGGTATGATTATCAGCGCCGTTGTATTTATCGGCGTTACTTTGATCGGCGGCTTGTGGTCTTCCGGTCTGTCCAACATCGTCAGCGTCGTGCTGATTTATATCGGCGTTGTGGTTGGCGCATTCATGACGGTATCCAACCAGGGCGGGATCGGCGCGATTGCTGCGAAATTGCCGGCGGGAACCGATTGGTTCGGCGCGGTCGGCGGGCTTGGCTTGGCTACCGTCATCGGCTGGTTCGCCGTGATGATTACCCAGACGATCACTGCGCAAGGTCCGGTGCAGATTGCCTGCGGCGCCCGCGATGGCAAAGCCGCCCGCAATGGCTATCTGTTAGGGGCTTTGATTATTTTTCCGGTTGGTTTTCTCTGCGCCTTGATGGGGATGGCGGCCAAAGTTGCGTATCCGGGCATCAAAGCGACGATGGCGCTGCCGAAAATTATCATGAGCCTGAATCCCGTTTTGTCGGGCACAACACTGGCGGCGCTCTGGGCGGCAGATGTTTCCACAGCCTGTACGCTGCTGCTGGGCGCCGGAACCTTATTCTCGCAGGATATCTACAAACGGTTTGTTGATCCGACAATCGCGGAAAACAAATATATGATCGTCAATCGGATCAGCATTCTGGTCATCGGCATCGTTACCTTGTGGCTGGCTTTCAACGCAGTCGGCATTTTGCGTACGCTATTGATCGGCCTGAGTCTGACGACCGCATTCACCGTGGTGTTTTTGTTCACCGTGTTTGCGCCGGGGCTGTGTCGCCGCAATTCCGCTTTTTACACCACGCTGGCAGGAATGGCGGGGTTAGCGGCTTGGCAGATGGTTCCTGCGGTGCGGGTATTCGCCCATCCGATTTATATGGAATGGCTGGTTTGCCTAGCGACTTTCTTCGTGGTCGCCCTGATTGACAAAGAACGGATTACGGTGGTAAACACTACGCCGGAGTGATTGAACAAATACAAAGGGGGAGAAACGATGGCCCCACTAGAACTGACCAGCATTGATGTCGGGCGGGCGGCGTTGAAAATGGCTGTGACTGAAAACCGGGCCGAGGAGCAGGCCCTGCGGCAACAACTCATGGAACAACAGGGGATTCAGACAGTTGCGATTGATTTTGGCGGCGAATTTGTTCCGTCGGTAAAAAAAATAATTGAACGGGCCGTCGTGGCGGCGCAGCGCCAGGGACTTGTCCCGTCCAATCATGTCGGTGAAGGCGCCGTGGCCGGAGCTGTCCGAGCGGCGCTGGGGCAAATATCATCGCAGGCGGTCGGTTTGTCGGTCGGCGGAAAAATCGGCGTCGCCCGGCAGGGTGAGCATCTTTGCGTAGCAATTTATCTGGGAATCGGTGTGCTGAACCTGAACGAAGTAGCTGTGGGGCTGGCGCACCGATCCCTGCCGGTGTAGTTTGATTAATTTTTGCGTTTCCGGGTGGTAATGTTGGCGGTCACTGGAGTCGCGGCTGCTTGACGGCCAAACCACCAAAAGGCAATCAATCCGCCAAGGATAACGGCCAGACTAGTCAGTTGGGCTGACTTGAGGCCCAGCGCCAGAGCGCCGTAATCACCGCGCATGTATTCGAGGAAGAAGCGGGCTATGGAGTAGAGGATGGCGTAAAGCGCAAAAATCTGCCCTTTGGCGTGCGGGACATAGCGGGCAAGCAGCAGCAGGACGAAAATAATTACATCGATCTGTCCTTCCCACACTTCGGTCGGCCACAGCGGCTGCGTCCCGTATGTCGCATGGGCCAAGGTCCCTGACGGATAGAGCAAGCCGAAATTGCCGCCGGTCGGGCTGCCAAAGGCATCCCCGTTTAGCAGGTTGGCCATCCGACCGATTGCTTGGCCGAGAATGACGGCGGGAGCAGCGACGATATCGGCGAATTCCCAGGTGTCAATGTTGTGGCGTTTGGTGTAGAGATAGCCGACGATGGTTCCGGCGACAACCCCGCCTTGGATGGCCATGCCGCCCTGCCAGACGAACGGGATTTCCAGCAGATGGTTTTGATAATAGGCCCAGTCAAAAAAGAACACATCCCAGAGTCGTGCGCCGACAATGCCGGCGAGTCCGCAGTAGAGCCCCATGTCCGGCACGTGGTCGTGCCAGCGTCCGTCCTGGCGGGCCAGGAACCAGGCCATTGCGGTGGCCAGCATGATGCTCAGGCACATAATGAGCCCATACATACGGATTGGAAAATCACCGATGTGAAATAGGTATTGATGCATGGTAGCCTCCTATTTTTTGACGAACGTTAGCAGCTGTTTGATGATTTGTTCCACTTTCGGCTTGTTGGCCAACATTTCCGGCGAACTCTCGCACAGACAATTGACGGCATTGCTTTCCAACAGGAAAAAGCCGATTTTGTCGATCGATGAGCGAACTGCCGCGATTTGCACAAGTAGGTCGGGACAGGGCTGGTCCTCGTTCATCATTCGCTCAATTCCGGCGATGTGGCCGCGGACGTTTTTTAGCCGGGACAAGACTTCAGTTTTGATTGTAGGATCTGTCATTTCTAGTCACCTCTTCCGTACTCCCCCGTGGGGGCGGGGGGATATGGATATTATAAACGGAATCAGCGATTTTTGGCAAATGGAGGTATTGATCATGACAATGAAAAAATTCAGTTTTGGCTTCGGCAATGGATCAATGGAAATGGACTTGCCGGCGCAACAGATCATCCATGAAATTGAGGGGCGTCCGGCGGTAGCGTTGGCAGATGTACCGGCTGCCGTA
Organism: Negativicutes bacterium; assembly: GCA_041741355.1. Classification (GTDB taxonomy): domain Bacteria; phylum Bacillota; class Negativicutes; order UBA1444; family UBA1444; genus UBA1444. The sequence continues at coordinate 5,663 of JBGSKE010000202.1, forward strand.
GAGGCGGCGCTGCGTAACCCAATCGGCGCGCCGCCACTGGTCGAGGTGGTTAAACCGGGGGAAACTGTGGCGATTATCGTCAGTGATATCACACGCGCCTGGATCAAGGCCAGTCAGTTTTTGCCCCCATTGTTGGATGAATTGAATGCGGCCGGCGTACCGGACAAAGATATTTTTATCGTAATTTCGCAGGGGGCTCACCGACCGCATACGGAAGAAGAAAATATCCAGGTCTGCGGCGCTTCGGTCTGTCACCGGGTGAGAATTTACCAGCATAACGCGAGGGACAAAGAAAACCTGACCTATGTCGGCACAACCAGCCGCGGGGTAGCAGCTTGGATCAATAAGCGAGTCATGGACGCGGATCGGATTATTTTGACCGGAGGGATCGTCTATCATCTGATGGCTGGATTCGGCGCCGGTCGCAAAGCGGTAATGCCGGGTATTAGCGGCTACGAAACGATTCAGGCTAATCATCGTTTCTGCCTGCACCCGCAAGTGGGCCAAGGCATCAATCCCAATTGCCTGTCGGGAAATACCAATGGCAACGAAATGCATGAAGACCAGATGGAAATCACGGCGTTTGTCGACCCCGATTTTTTGCTTAATGTAGTGTTTACACCGGAAGGAAAATTTGCCGGCATCTTTGCCGGACATTGGCAAAAAGCTTGGGAGGCTGGCTGCCGCAAGGTGGAAGAAATCTTTGGCATTCCGATCGCGGACAAAGCGGATCTGGTCATTGCTTCCGCCGGCGGCTATCCGAAAGACATCAATCTCTATCAAGGCACCAAATCGCTGGATAACGCCTATATGGCGACCAAGTCGGGCGGAGTGGCGATTTGCTTCATGGAATGCCGCGATATTCTCGAACCGGCCGAATTCAGCAATTGGTTCAAGTATTCGGATGCGCTGGCGTTTGAAAATGCGCTGCGGACTGCGTTTACTGTGCCCGGTTTCATTGCGTTCAAGGCTCTTTCGATTGCCAAAGATATCTCGATGATTATTGTGACCAAACCGGAAAATGCGGAATTCGTCCATAAAACAGGCATGATTCCTGCGGCATCGGCGGCAGAGGCGATGCGGATCGCCAGGGAAAAAATCGGCCGCGACGACTTTACCATCACGGTAATGACGCACGCGGCAAATACGGTTCCCCTATTGAAATAAGCGATTACGCTGATTGGCGTTATACGAGTTTTTTCGGTTGAAAGTTCAGGGCGTCGCAGGCTACGAGGTGGCAGGCGGCGCCTTTGATCTGCCCCTGCGGCGCCATATGGGCGCCATCGCCGTGAATGTGGCCGAAAATGCACAATTCGACGGCGAATTCTTCCAACAAGTCGATAAAACCGTTGTTGCAGGATTGTAAGTATTCCTGCAGGCAGATCGGCGGAAAATGCAGCATCAGCAATAGCTTTTTGCAGCCGGCTTTGCGGGCGGCTTCCAGCGAGGAGCGGGTCCGGATGACTTCCCTCTGATAAATGGGCTCGTCTTCGCTTCGAAACATCGGATCGCCCGGGGTAATCCAGCCGCGACTGCCGCATACGCCCCATTCTTCGGCGACGAAATAATTGTTGTGCAAGAATTGCAGATTGCCTGACATTGACTGGGCCATCTTACCGACGGTAGACCACCAATAATCGTGATTGCCGCGGACCAGGATTTTGCGACCAGGCAAAGCGTCAATGGCGGCAAGGTCGACGATGGCGTCCTGCCATTTCATCGCCCAGGATGTATCACCGGCAATCAGGACGGTGTCCTGTTCCCGGATCGTCGCTAGCCAGGCGGCGCGGATTTTGTCCCAATGGTTTTCCCAGGCGGGACTGAAACGGTCCATCGGTTTCTGCGGTGGATTACCGGAAAGATGTAAATCGGCCAGTGCGAAAATCGACATGAAAAGCTCCTTTGTCGGCTGTATATTTGCTATATGACTATTTCTCCCTCCTGACGGTAAAATTCCTGCAAATTTGCTGCCCGGCGGCAGGGGAAAAATATCCTCATCAGGAATACAATAGGACAGTGGGAGGGATTAACTTGGATTTTCGACTGGCGATTATTGCGCCTTATCCTGGCTTGCAGGAAACAGCAGCGGAAGTAATCAGGGAAAACAAAGCAGCCTGGTCGGCGTCGATTGATTTGCTTGCCGGGGACTTGGGCGAAGGGTTGGCGCAGGCGAAAAAGGCTGTGGGCAGGGGCGCTGAAGTACTGATCAGTCGAGGCGGGACCGCTTCTTTGATTGCGCGCAGCCTGGATGTTTTACTGGTCGAAATCGAAGTGAATCCAATCGATATTTTGCGGGCGTTATCAAAGATTGAAAATCCGATAGGGCCGATTGGCGTCATCGGCTTTCGTAACGTGATTTTTGGCTGTGAAGAGTTAAGCCGTGTTATTGGTGTTCCTTTGCTGGAGATTTCGCTGGATGACGAAGCGGAGGCCGAAGCGAAAATCCGCGCGGCGGCCAAGCGGGGTATTCGTAGTGTGGTGGGAGACGCAATTTCAATCAAATCGGCGGTTCGGCTGGGAATGGACGCGATTATGATTGAATCCGGCAAGGAAGCGGTTTATAAGGCGATCCGGGAGGCGCTAAAAATCGCGACGATCCGTCGGCGTGAACAGGAACGGGCTGAACTGATCACTACCTTGATTGCTTCTTCGACCGATGCTTTGGTGGCTGTGGACCGACAGTCGTGCATCACATTGTTCAACCCGCTGGCGGAGACGATCTTTGCCAGGCGGGCGTCGGAAGTTATGGGGCGGCCTATTGGCGATATTTTGCCGGAAAGTCGGTTGCCGCGGGTGATGGAAACTCGTCGCCAGGAGTGGGGCGAGCTGGAGCGGGTTAACGGTCGGGTGCTCGCCTCCAAACTCACGCCGATCCTGATTCGCGGCGAGGTGGCGGGCGCCTTGGCGACCTATCAGGATGTTACGCAAGTGCAGCGGTTCGAACAGTCGGTGCGGCAAAAGCTTTACGCCAAAGGGTTGGTGGCCAAAACCCATCTGGATGAGTTTGTCACGCTGTCGCGACAAGGGCAGTCTTTGCTGGAAAAGGCGCGTCAATATGCGGCGGTTGATTCAAACTTGTTGATTACAGGTGAATCAGGCACAGGCAAGGAAATGATCGCACAAGGTTTGCACAACTTGAGTCGCCGCGCCAAAGGCCCGTTTGTCGCCTTCAACTGCGCCGCTGTGCCGGAAAATTTGCTAGAGAGTGAACTGTTCGGCTATGAAGAAGGGGCTTTTACCGGAGCTAGGCGTGGCGGAAAAGTCGGCCTGATGGAACTGGCTCATGGCGGAACCCTGTTTATGGATGAAATCGGCGAGATGCCTTTATCGCTGCAGGCGAGGATTTTGCGGGTGATCCAGGAAAAAGAAGTCATGCGCATTGGCGGAGAACGGGTCATTCCGGTCGATCTGCGTCTGTTGTCGGCGACGAACGAGAACCTGGGGCAATTGATCGATGAACGCAAATTTCGCAAAGACCTGTATTATCGCATCAACGTGTTGCGGTTGCATATCCCGCCGCTGCGCGAACGGCGCGAAGATATTCCGCTATTGGCGGAGCATATTTTGAAACGGCATCAGGCAATGAATCCAGCGATCCAGGGAATCGGGGCCAAAGCTTTGAATCGCCTTTGTCAGCAATTCTGGCCCGGCAATGTGCGGGAGTTGGAATCGACGCTGGAACGGGCGATACTGTTAGCGAGCGGGCCTGTGCTGCAGGATGAGGATATTCAGCAAGCGTTGTTTTTGCACGCGGAACCCGAATCGCCCTCTGCTTTGACGGCAAGCGGCGATGCGTTGCTTGATATTGAAAAGGCGACAATCGAACGGATACTGCAAGAAGAAAAATATAATTATAACCGGGCTGCAGCACGATTGGGCATCAATCGCACGACTTTGTGGCGCAAACTCAATAAATGATGCAATATGAAACAAAATGATGCAAAATAAAACATTGCGAATAAAGGAATGTCGGCGAAGATTGAGGAATAGAACCGACGGAGGCTGAAACAACAGGTTATCGTGTCCGGGACGACAAACCAACATGCTTTGGCATGAAAAATGCAAGAATAGTATGTGATTTCGGAACGAAACTTGAAAGTTGGGTGATTATCAGCTATGCCGAAGTTGGTTATAATTGCCGACGACCTGACAGGCGCCAATGACGCCG
>JBGSKE010000203.1:0-3509 GCA_041741355.1 Negativicutes bacterium
GGAGCGTTTGAACCGGCGCAGCGCGCTATCCAATGTTTCATTTTTTCCTACATGGACTTCCGACAATTGTTCTCCCTCCCTCCACATCAGCCTTCGGGGAGTGTAACGGGTTCTTACCAGCAGAATTATACACGACAACAAGGGCTCTTGTCAAACTAACGTCGAAAATTCCATGCTTTGACGCCATATTTGTTTTTTGCCAGATCAACGAGACAGTTTATTTCAGATTCGGTTCGCAAACTGGGCTGGAACCTTAAGCCGCATTGTTCTTCGAATCCTGCTCGAATGGCAGCCGCTAAACCAGCGGTATCAATCGTCCTGCCCAAGACTTCATCGAGCCCGATCGCCTTCTTCGTCAATTCTTCAACCAACGTTTCACCGCATTCGGAACGCGAGGACTGCAGAATAGCAGCAATCCTTGCCGGTTGCAGCGACAGCAAAACAGAACCATGTTGCAACAAAACTCCGTCGCGGCGAACCTGTGCGCTACCTACCAGCTTTCGCCCGTCAACGGTAATCTCGTAGTGCGATGGCGCATCAAAACAAGCTGCCGATGCGACCGAGCGAACTTTACCCCTTGAGGACTCCGGTTGCTTCATTTGCGCCACTGCGCCAAACTTTGCAAGCCCGGCAACGATAGCCCGACTAAAAAAACGATACGACTCTGTTATCGTAGGCGGGATGTACGGCGCGTCTTCCCGGACCACCAAACTGTAAGTCAGTTCATGTTCGTGGAGCACCGCCCGTCCGCCGGTTAATCGGCGAATGATGTCAATCCCCATCTCCCGGCAAGCCGCTTGGTCGATTTCTGTCTCAACCCGTTGAAAATAACCTACACTAACCGCCGGCGGATTCCAGCCATAAAAACGCAGTGTCGGCAAATTGCTGCCGCTGCCGCAGGCAATCATCATGGCCTCGTCAGCAGCCATATTCCAAACGGCAGCAGCCGGCTGATCATTCAATAGCCGCCAGCAGTGAGCCCCGGTGGTTGCATTGTCCGGCACGAACATTATTTTGCCGGCTGCCAGCGCAAATTAGGCTTTCGAGCCGCCGTCGCTTCATCCAGACGACCCACGACGGTGGTTGTCGGGGCCTGACGAACCAGTTCCGGATCATCCGCCGCCTCCTGAGCAATTTGTCGCATGATCGCGACAAAGGCATCCAATGTTTCCTTGCTCTCGGTTTCTGTCGGTTCAATCATCATCGCTTCAGGCACGATCAATGGAAAATAAATGGTGGGTGGATGAACGCCATAATCCAGCAATCGTTTGGCGATATCCAACGTGCGCACACCCTGCGGATTCTGCTTCTGTGAAGTCAGAACGCATTCATGCATGCAGTGCCTGTCAAACGGTGCATGATAAACATCACGCAGACGGGCCAGGCAATAATTCGCATTTAGAACCGCATCTTCGCTGACTTGGCGCAATCCAGCCGCGCCCATTGTCAGAATATAGGCATACGCGCGAAGCAAAATGCCGAAATTTCCGTAAAAGGCATGCATTCGTCCGATTGACAACGGGCGATCTTCGGCGAACCGATAGCTCCCGTCCGAAGTTTGCGTTACAACTGGAATGGGCAAAAACGGCTCGAGAATCTTTTTCACGCCAACCGGGCCGGCACCGGGTCCCCCGCCGCCATGCGGCGTACTAAACGTTTTATGCAGGTTGAAGTGCACCACATCAAACCCCATGTCGCCCGGTCTGGTCAAGCCCATCACGGCATTGGCGTTGGCCCCGTCATAATATACCAGCCCGCCGGCCGCATGAACGATTTCTGTTACCGCACAGATATTTTTTTCGAATAGCCCCAGCGTACTCGGGTTGGTTAACATCAACGCCGCCGTGTCGGAATTTACCGCAGCGCGCAACGCCTCAAGATCAATCGCGCCATCGGGATGCGATTTGATTTCGACGGTTTCCATACCGCATACACTGACCGATGCAGGATTGGTTCCATGCGCCGAATCAGGTACGATTACCTGGGTACGGTTTGCTTCGCCCCGGTTTCGATGATAAGCCCGGATCAATTTCAAGCCGGTCAATTCGCCATGCGCTCCCGCCACCGGTTGCAAGCTAACCGCATCCATGCCCGCAATCTCAGCCAGCATCTGCTGCAGTTCGAACATCAGCTGCAACGCGCCCTGTGCGTCGCGGAAATCTTCCAGCGGATGCAACCCGGCCCAGCCTGGCATATTTGCGATATCTTCATTCACTTTTGGATTATATTTCATCGTACAGGAGCCCAGCGGATAAAAGCCCGAATCAACGCCAAACGTGCGCTGCGACAATTCCGTGAAATGTCGCACAAGATCAAGCTGGCTAACTTCCGGCAAAGCCGCCGCCGCGCCGCGCAGATAGGCCTTGGGAATCAACGAGGCAACATCCTGGTCCGGCACATCTGATTGCGGCAAATCCATGGCGCATCGGCCCGGGCGACTCAATTCAAAAATCAAAGCGGCAGCGCTTCTCATACCGATACCTCCTTCAGCAATCCTGCCAGCAGATCAATTTCTTCACGCGTCCGTTTTTCCGTCACAGCCGTCAACATGCATCCTGCCAATTCCGGATAATATCGGCCCAAATCAAGGCCGGCCACCACGCCCGCCTCCCTCAGTTCAGCATTCAGTTCCTGCGGCGGGACCGGACAGCGTACGACAAATTCGTTAAACACCGGTTGCGCAAACACCGGACTGAAACCCGGAACCTCAGTAATCGCCTGCAGGGCGTAGTTAGCCTTTTGCAGACATAGTTCCGCTACTTGTCGCAATCCTTCCTTGCCCAGCGCTGAAAGATACACCGCAACCGCCAGCGAACACAAAGCTTCATTGGAGCAGATGTTGGATGTTGCCTTGTCGCGGCGAATGTGCTGCTCCCGAGCCTGAATGGTCAGCACAAAGCCACGAGTCCCGTCCTGATCGACTGTCTGCCCGACAATACGTCCAGGTGTACGACGCAACCATTTGTCGCGCGTCGCCATAAATCCTATATAAGGCCCGCCAAACGACAACGGCAAGCCCATTGATTGACCTTCGCCGACTACAATATCCGCGCCCAAAACGCCCGGTGCTTCCAACACTCCGAGCGAGATCGGATTGACTGCCGTAATCAGCAAAGCACCCTGTTTTTGCGCAATTGTGCCGATCGCGCGCAAATCTTCCAAACAACCAAAAAAATTGGGAGTCTGGCAAATCACTGCTGCAGTGTTTTCCGTGACCAGTTCGGCCAGTTTTGCCGAATCGCTCACACCGTCGAGGTAATCAAAGGTCTGCACAGTCATTGAGCGATCGCGGGCATAAGTCGCCAAAACATCTCGCCAATGAGGATGCACGGTTCGAGAAATCAAGATTTCATTGCGCCCGGTTATGCCGCAGGACATCATCGCCGCCTCAGCCATTGCCGTCGAACCATCATATAAAGACGTCACTGCCATCTCCATGCCGGTCAATAGGCAGATCAAACTCTGGTATTCCCACAGCGCCTGCAAGTAGCCCTGGGCAATCTCCGGCT
>JBGSKE010000204.1:0-12260 GCA_041741355.1 Negativicutes bacterium
ACAAAGCAAGAAGTGTATAGGTTGTTGACTGCACTTTAGTGGGATTCTTGTAGACTTGGTAATTGGTGTATAAAATCCACAGCATTGGCGCCACTGGTTCAAATATGTAAAGCGCCAGATTTGAGTATTGGTTGAATAGAAAGTTGTGTTGTCCTGGCAAGCCATTAAAAGCCCATCCCAGGAGATCAATGATGATCATTGCCATATTGGTAATGATCATCAACATAAACAATCGGTAATGTAGAAACATCTTTTCTGACCGATTGTAAGCATTGATATATATACATAGCAAAACTATGAATGACAGTATGCTTGAGTCGAGAGTCCGCAAGTAGGGCATTGAGTACCTCTATTTTATAATCATTCCTAATACCTATGACATTAAACTATTCAAGATTCTTCTTGCGTTTCCTGCTTTATCGGAGGTGGGGATAATGTTGGTTTTTGAAAGAATTTTGTGTTTCGCGGTAGAACATGTGATAATATTTTTAACAGGATGATTTGCAAAGCGTAACCAAGGAAGAAGGGGATTTGCGCTAATGAAAAATCTAATCATTTTGCTGGGGGTTCTATGTATGGTGGTTGCGAAGCCTGTTTGTGCTGCTGCGGAAGCCATCCTGCCTGCTCTCGGAGACTCCAGGAGCCGAGTTGAACTGCAACTTGGCCCGCCCTATGTCGTACAGGAAGATCGTACTCGTTTTTGGACGGACAGACAATGGGAGATGCAGAATAAATTGCAGGCCCAAGCGTATGGATATCCGTTTGCTGCTCGTGGAATATACGCTACGCTTTGGATAGCGTATGACGGACACAACCGCGTGGAGAAAGAAACTCTTATATTAGTTGGCAACATAAAAATCAGAAACTTTGGTCAGCATTTTTCAGATCTGCACGCGATGATCACAGCAAAGGGAAGTATGACTGCTGTGATCAGAAATTATCCCAAGGATCAATTGGCTGCCAGAATTAATGTGAACGATGGGGGCGAACGATGGATTCGCTTCTTTTTTGTTGATGACGATAAAACTTGCATCAATATGCATTCGAAAATCACGGGGTTTGAAATCGTTGCGATTTCTTCCGGAGCAATCAAGGAGAAAATGAAACCGGAAAAAATCGCGGGATGCCAATTTAATCGAACAGTCACTGAATTTCCGGCAGACGGAACCTGGAACAACGTAGACAATTATTTTCTGCCTCAGTTGTTTTATTCCGAACACCTGATTCCGCGGCAGGGCACTGACCTCATTGTCATTCATCATGCCGCCATGCCGATCTCAACGTCGCGGTCAGACATTCATGAGTTGCACTTGTTGAATGGCTGGGCCGGGACCGGCTATCATAAACTGGTTTTTGCCAATGGGGTGGTGGAGAATGGGCGACCCGAACAGATGGAGGGTGCTCATGCGGCACGAGCTAACCGGCGAAGCCTGGGGATTGTATTGGTGGGAGATTTCAACAAGGTCCGACCGGAACAGAATCATTTGGCAAGTGCTGCCGGCTTGACAGCGGAGCTGATGAAAAAATACCGGGTCCCATTGGAAAATGTGCGACCGCACCGGAGTGTGACCGAAGGGACCGATTGCCCGGGAATGCTGTTTCCGTGGCCGGAATTTGTGCGATTGGTGAAGGTCGGATTGCCTTAGAAACTTGCGGACGGACAACATGAGCGAGCGCTGTTCACCAAAGCGGTTTCTGGCTAAAGCGAAAAGACACTGGCAATTGAAGTGCAAAGTTGAATTTATGATAAAAAGCAGGCGCACCTAATAAACAATACAAGGGGTTGATGTATAATGGGAAAGAGAATTGGGATTGTTGGCGCTGGGATGATGGGGGCGGAATTTGTCTTAGCCTTCGCCCAAAATAGATTTACTGTGCTTCTTAATGATGTGACGCAGTAAATGGCTGATAAGGGAAAAATCGTTCAGGCGGCGATCCAAGATAAGCATAGATCGCTCTCTGCCGCCAAGATTGTTTGTTTGCCAGCAATATCTCCAGTATTCCTATCACAAAACTGGTTTCCTCGGTGAGCCCGGAGCGAGCCAAACGATTTTTAGGGATGCATTTCTTTTCGCCCGCTTCGGTTATGAAACTCGTAGAGGTTATTCCGGGGTTATTGTGCGATGTCGAGGCGGTTGCTAAGGCGCGGGAGTTGGTGACAGCCTTGCAGAAAACACCGATTACGGTAAAAGACGTGGCAGGATTTGCCGTGAACCGTCTGTTTAATATTTTTAATATTGAGGCCATGCGGCTGATTGAAGAAGGGGTCGCCAGTGCGGAAGACATTGATACTGCCTGCAAACTTGGCTTAGGCCACCCCATGGGCCCGATTGAACTGCTGGATATAACCAGTTTGGATTTGAATCTCAAGATTCATGAGGTGCTATTCAATGAATATGGCGAGCGGTTTAGACCGCGCCCGCTGTTGCGCAAAATGGTCTCAGCCGGGTTGTTGGGTAAAAAATCCGGGCAAGGCTTCTACAAACACGAACCCAAGCCCTAATGTTCGGAAAGTATTAAGAGTATCAATTTTATAAAACTAAGGGGGAAATAAAGCCATGAAAACAGCAGAACAATACGAAGCCAGTCTGCGAGAACTCAAATTGAAGGTGTATCTTCAAGGCGAGCTCGTCAACCCTGTCGACCATCCGATTCTCCGCCCCTCAATGAATTCGGTCAAAGCGACGTATGAATTAGCTGAAAAGCCGGAATATGAGGATCTGATGACTGCGACTTCTCACCTGACGGGTAAAAAAATTAACCGTTTCTGTCATTTGCATCAAAGTGCAGCTGACTTGGTGAAAAAAGTTAAGATGCAACGATTGCTCGGGCAAAAAACGTCGGCCTGTTTTCAGCGCTGCGTTGGCATGGATGCAATCAATGCTGTTGACAGTGTGACTTTTGAAATTGACCGGAAACTGGGCACCCAATATCATGCGCGTTTCGAAAATTTCTTACGTAACATGCAGGAAGAGGACTGGACTGTTGATGGCGCCATGACCGATCCCAAAGGCGACCGTGGCTTATCGCCCAGTAAACAGGCTGATCCCGACCTGTTTGTCCATGTTGTGGAAAAGCGCACCGACGGAATCGTTGTCAGCGGCGCTAAAGCTCATCAAACCGGGGCGATGAATTCCCATTGGATATTGGTTATGCCGACAATTGCCATGAGCAAGGAAGATGCTGATTATGCAATTAGTTTCGTTGCGCCGTCCGATGCCGAAGGGATTTTTTACATCTGTGGACGTCAGTCCTGCGATACCCGCAAACTTGAAAAAGGTAGCATCGACGTTGGCAACAAACAATTCGGCGGTCATGAAGCGCTGATGGTCTTTGATAATTTGTTCATTCCCTGGGAAAATGTGCTGATGTGCGGCGAGTATGAGTTTAGCGGCGCATTGGTGGAGCGCTTCGCCGGTTATCATCGCCAAAGTTATGGCGGCTGCAAAGTTGGCGTAGGCGATGTATTGATCGGCGCGGTAGCATTGGCGGCCGACTACAATGGCGCACATAAGGCCTCGCATCTTAAAGATAAACTGATCGAGATGGTGCACTTGAACGAGACGCTATATGCCTGCGGAATCGCCTGTTCGGCGGAAGGTTCCCAGACCGCATCCGGCAACTATATCATTGATCTGATGCTGGCGAATGTCTGTAAGCAAAATGTGACCCGACTTCCCTATGAAATTGCCCGTTTGGCGCAAGACATTGCGGGAGGATTGATGGTGACGCTGCCTTCGGAACAAGACCTGCGGCATCCTGAGATCGGGAAAGTCGTGGAAAAATACTTCAAAGGCGTTGCATCTATTCCGACCGAGCATCGCATGCGAATTTTGCGGCTCGTTGAAAACTTGACGCTGGGAACAGCTGCGGTCGGCTATTTGACCGAATCGATGCATGGAGCAGGATCACCGCAGGCCCAACGCATTATGATTGCCCGTCAGGCTAACCTGGAACAGAAAAAAGAACTGGCCAAGGCGATTGCCGGAATCCCTGCCGGAAAATAACGCATCATGGATCAACTGCAAAAAGTAATCGATGAGAAGGTAAGGCCGCTGCTGCAAGCGCACGGCGGCGACCTTGAATTGCTGGAAATTACTGCCGATGGGTTTGTCAAAGTGCGACTGGCCGGGGCTTGTTCGACGTGCCCCAGTGCCCAACAAACCCTCAGCGAACTGGTGGAAACCGCGCTAAAGGAAGCGTGTCCGGAAATTAAAGGCGTGGTGGCGGTAACGCAGGTTAGCCAAAGTTTGATTGACGAGGCGCTTTCGATCCTGCGTAAGGAGCGACGTGGTGATGCAGGTTAGTATTAAATTCTGCGGTGGCTGCAACCCGAATATTGATCGGGTTGCGGTGGCGGAAAAAATAAGACAGCAGCTCGGAGATTTTGGTATAGCAGTAAATTACAACGACTTAAGTGCGGATTTTATCGTCTATATCAATGGCTGCAAGGTGTCCTGCGCCTCTCGCCAGGTCGCCGAGAATCAGGAATGCGCAATTATAGCGGGCAGTAATTGCAATAACTGGGATGTTGCTGAAGCGGACTTGAGCCAATTAGCTGTTGAACAAGTGAAAAATTACCTGAAAAAAGTGGAACGGCCGATAGGAGAATAAAATAATGCCGGCGCAATATAACTGTTTTCATTTGCTCCCTAGTTATTAGGGGGCAATTTTTTTATACATCAAGCAGATGGGGTAAGTCTCAATCACTTCAGTTGATTTGTGGTATCGCAAGAAGCTCGCATGAATCCACTAAATTTGATGAAAATAATGCTAACATAATGGTAAAATATGATGCAACAGAAAATGCTGTTTAAAGGGGAGAATTTGATAATGAGCAAATTGGCGAACATTGACTGGGACAATATTGGGTTTAAGTATATGCAAACTGAGTTGCGTTATCTGGCCAGCTGGAAAGAGGGCCAGTGGAACGAGGGCCGCATGGTTACGGACAATAATCTGAGCATCGGCGAATGTGCACCAGCGCTTCACTATGGACAGCAATGTTTTGAAGGACTGAAGGCTTACCGGACAAAATCCGGTGATATTCAACTTTTTCGTCCCGCTGAAAACGCCAAACGATTCAATCGCAGCGCCAGCCGGCTACTGATGCCGGAAGTTCCCGAAGAAATGTTTTTGGCTGCTGTGCTGCAAGTGGTGCGCGCTAACGAGGCGTATGTTCCGCCCTATGGCAGCGGTGCTACTCTTTACATCCGCCCCTTTATGCTGGGTGTCGGCAATTACATCGCCGCCGGTCCGGCGCCGGAATACCTGTTTTCCGTTTTCTGTTTTCCGGTCGGGCCTTACTTTAAAGGAGGGCTGACGCCAGTAAACTTTATGGTCAGCGAGTTTGACCGGGCAGCGCCTTACGGCACGGGCGCAGCAAAAGTCGGCGGTAATTACGCGGCGAGTTTCTATCCTAATAAATTGGCAAAAGAAAGCGGCTTTGCCGACTGTATATACCTGGACCCGTTGACTCATACAAAAATAGAAGAAGTCGGCGCTGCCAACTTCTTTGGGATCACCCGGGACGATGAGTTTGTCACGCCAGCTTCGCCATCCATTTTGCCCAGCATCACAAAATATTCGTTGCTATATCTGTCTAAGGAGTACTTGAACCTGAAAGCAGTAGAACGCGATGTCCTAATCGACAATCTCGGCGAATTCAAGGAAGCGGGCGCTTGCGGCACAGCGGCGGTCATAACGCCGATCGGTGGAATTCAGTACAAAGGCAAACTTCACGTCTTCCACAGCGAAACGGAAGTGGGTCCGGTCAGCAAAAAACTGTACGATACACTCTGCGGGATTCAGTTTGGCGATCTGGACGCACCTGTCGGTTGGATTACCAAAGCGTAATAGACTGACGCACTATGCAGGCGGAATCTCACCGACATTTTCCAGAACTAACCTTGGGCGATAAGGATATTGTTCGATTTCGTCGCGGCTGGTTACGCCTGAGAGAACGAAAATTGGGTCTAGACCGCTTTCGATACCCGCGATAATATCCGTGTCCATGCGATCGCCGATCATTGCTGTTTCGCCGGAATGAATGCCCAATATTTGCAATCCGGTGCGCATCATCAGCGGATTTGGCTTGCCGATATAATAGGCGCTTTTACCGGTTGTCAGTTCGATTGGTGCGACGAGAGCGCGACAAGCCGGTAAGATTCCGTTTTCCGAAGGTCCGGTCAAATCCGTGTTTGTGCCGATGAGTTTTGCCCCGCTCATAACATGATTCATGGCTTTGCAGATGAGGCCGTAATTGTAATTCGCGGTTTCGCCGATGACAACATAGTCGGGATCAACGTCATTGAAAGTGATGTTTACATCGTGCAGGGCGTTAAAAAGGCCTGGCTCGCCGATTACATAAGCGCTGCAGCCGGGGCTTTGGTGGCTTAAAAACTTGGCTGTTGCCAATGCGCTTGTGTAAAAGTGGTTTTCGTCTACATCGAGACCCATGCGGGCTAATTTCTGCTGCAATTCTCTGGGGGTTTTACTGCTGCTGTTAGTTAAAAATAAAAACTCTTTCTTTTCGCAATATAACCAGTCAACGAACTCCTTGACGCCTGGAATCAAGTTGTTACCTTTATAAATTACTCCGTCCATATCACATAAAAAGCCTTTTTTTGATCGCAATAACTCCATGATTGTTGCCCCTTTCCCGCTACATGATGGTTCAATTATTGTTGTTTGCCTGATAGAATAGTATTCTGCGATCGCAAAGTTTTCCCCTTCCGCGACATTGAATTAGGAGTATGGAAATGCCGTTGTCTTTGAAAATCATTGCCCGCATCCGCACAGATTTCCCGACCAAATTCGGCATTCCGCGGCAAAGCGGCCTCGTCGAATCTTTAAAAGGCGTGATCGTGTTCGAGCCGGAATACCGTAATCCTGACACCTTACGGGGACTGGAAGGGTTTTCACACATCTGGCTCATTTGGCAGTTTTCGGAAAGCTTGCGAGACAATTGGTCAGCAACGGTTCGTCCGCCGCGACTCGGCGGGAACACGCGGGCTGGCGTTTTTGCTACGCGGTCGCCTTTTCGTCCGAACCCGCTCGGGTTATCCTCGGTCAAACTGGACGGCATCGAGTTCGATCCCGACCTCGGTTCGGTACTGCATGTTTCGGGCGTTGATCTGATGGATAACACCCCAATCTATGACATCAAGCCATACCTGCCGTTTATTGACAGCCATCCGGCAGCAGTCGGCGGATTTGCCGACTCGTTCAAGGATTACGCGCTGGCGGTGGAATTTCCTGAGCAGTGGATCCAGCTCATTCCCGAGGAGAAGCGGGAAGCTCTCTTGGGGGTGCTGGCGAATGATCCGAGACCATCCTATCAAAATGATCCAGAGCGGATTTATGGCTTTGAATTTTTGGATTTCGACATCCGGTTCATGGTGCGGGACACAGTGCTCGCAGTTTGCGAAGTAGTATTGCTCAACAGGATCGCTGGCTTGAAGGAGACGTTATAAACATGAAAAAACTGCTTTTGATTGCGACCGGCGGTACGATTGCATCAAGAAAAACTGATGATGTCCTTGCGCCGCAAATCTGCCCGGCAGAGATTTTATCGTATGTGCCTGAATATAAATCGCTATGCAATATCGAGGCAATTCAGATCATGAATCTGGACAGCACCAATATCCAACCGGAAGATTGGCTGTGCATCGCTGCGACGGTGCAAAGGGAGTACGAGAATTATGACGGTTTTGTCGTTACTCATGGCACGGATACGATGGCGTATACTGCGGCCGCGCTGTCGTACCTGATCCAGAACTCGCAAAAACCGATTGTGATTACCGGATCGCAAAAACCCATTGATTCGTCAACCACCGACGCAAAAAAGAACTTGCTGGATAGTATTCGGTTTGCAGCGGATTCGCATGTGAAAGGCGTGTTTGTCGTTTTTGACGGTGCGGCTATTTTGGGCACTAGGGCCAGAAAAGTCAGATCAAAGAGTTTTCATGCATTTGAAAGCATCGGTTATCCGGTGGCGGCCTTTATCGACGATAGCAGGATTATTCATTATTGTGCCAGTCCAACGCAGGATATGAATGTGAAATTTGCTAATCGGCTTAATTCGCGTATATTTTTGCTCAAACTGGTTCCAGGAATGGAACCGGATGTTCTTGACTATATCGGCGAAAATTATGATGTCGTAATAATTGAGGGTTATGGTGTTGGCGGGATTCCTTTCAATGATAAACGAAATTTTTTGGATAAAGTGGAGCGCTTGCATCAAAAAGGCAAGCTTGTCGTGATTGCTTCACAAGTAATGTTGGAGGGCAGCGATGCCAAGTTATATGAAGTGGGCTTCCGTGCGATTAGCCAGTACAATGTGCTGCAAGCCTTTGATATGACGGTTGAGGCGGCATTGGTAAAGTTGATGTGGATTACTGCCGAAACAAAAGATGCTGCCGAAATCAAAAAGCTTTTTTACACTAGGATTCATCAAGATATTTTGATTTAGCGGCAGAGAAAAAACTTGCAGGAGAATTCAGAATGCGTTACACTTAAGCAAGTTAATCGCGAATAAAACATTGCTGTTTTGCTGAAAAACAAAAAAATGAACACATTGATGTTGCTTGCAGGAGCGGATAAAATCAAAACGAATGGCACAGTTTTTTCAGAGAATAGCAGACGGTAGGGGAGAAGCGAAAATGCGGATTGAGAAAGATTTTCTCGGCGAGATTGAAATCCCGGACGAGCTCTATTACGGAGTGCAGACTACGCGGGCGCTGCACAATTTTTCTATTACCGGCCATGTCTTAAATGAAGATTTTGTTGTAGCGCTGGCTATCGTCAAAGCGGCGGCCGCGCGGGCGAATATGCGCACGGGGCGGATGCCGGCGGCGATCGGGACAGCCATTGTCAAAGCAGCGGAAGAGATTATCGCCGGGCAATGGCAAAACCAGTTTGTCGTGGATTGTATTCAAGGCGGCGCCGGAACTTCAATGAACATGAACGCCAACGAAGTGATTGCCAATCGCGCCTTGGAAATACTAGGCGACACCAAAGGAAATTACAATCTAATTTCGCCCAATAATCATGTGAATATGGCTCAGTCAACCAATGATGTGATTCCGACGGCTATTCGCATCTGCACGATCCGCAAAGCCCGCAAATTGATCGAAGCGATTGACGCATTGGCTGCGGCGTTTGAAGCGAAGGGCGAAGAGTTTTCCCAGGTTCTAAAAATGGGACGAACGCATTTGCAGGATGCGGTGCCCATTACGCTGGGGCAAGAGTTCCTAGCATATGCGGCTGCGATCAGGCGATCGATGCGACGGATTGAAGTCACGGTGCAGTCGCTGCATGCGGTCAATATGGGGGCAACCGCAGTCGGAACCGGTCTCAATGCTGAACCGGAATATATAACCTTTGTAACGGAAGAGCTAAGCAAACTGACTGGTGAAACAATTTATTCCGCTCCCAATATGGTGGACGCGACCCAGAATACGGATGAGTTGGCCGAGTTTTCCGGTACGCTAAAAGTAAGTGCGCTGGCGTTATCCAAGATCGCCAATGATTTGCGACTAATGGCATCCGGGCCGAAGTGCGGGTTGAATGAATTGCTGCTGCCGGCTATTCAGGCTGGTTCCTCGATTATGCCCGGCAAAGTGAATCCGGTCATCCCGGAAATGATGAACCAGGTTGCTTTCCAAGTCATCGGCAATGATCTGGCGGTAGGCATGGCGGTCGAAGCGGGGCAGTTCGAATTGAATGTCATGGAACCGGTTATGGCTTATAACCTTTTCAATTCGCTGACCATTTTGACGAATGCGGTTAACGCGTTGAACAGTAAATGCGTTCAGGGGATCAAGGCCAATGTGGAACATTGCAGTTCGATGATTGATGTCAGCGTGGGCGTGGTAACCGCTCTATTGCCGCATATTGGCTATGAACAGGCGTCGTTGATCGCCAAGGAGGCGCTCGGCAGCGGGCAGTCGATCAAGGAAATCGTTGTGCGCAAAGGACTGTTGACGGCCGAGCAACTGGACGTGATTTTGTCGCCAGGAGAGATGACGCAACCGGGAATCGCCGGCAAGCAATTTTTGCCGCCTGCTTAACGGAACTTCATACCCAAGTTGCCAGATAACCTAACCAGCGATAAATTTGACGAGGCAGAGGGGATTGCAATATGCGTATCGAGAAGGATTTTCTGGGTGAAATTCAGATTCCGAATCGCTTATATTATGGGATACAGACAACACGGGCGATGCATAACTTTAATATTACGGGCTATGAACTGGATCGTGATTTTATTGTCGCGCTGGGGATGGTCAAGGCGGCAGCCGCACGGGCAAACATTAGAACCGGTCGGATGCCCGAACTCATCGGCGCAGCGATTGTAAAAGCAGCTGAAGAAGTCAGCGCCGGTCAGTGGCAGGAACAGTTCGTTATCGATTGCATTCAGGGCGGCGCCGGAACCTCAATGAACATGAACGCCAATGAGGTGATCGCCAACCGGGCCCTGGAAATTTTGGGGGCCAAGAAGGGAAACTATGATCTGGTGTCGCCCAACAATCATGTGGATATGGCGCAGTCAGCGAATGATGTGATTCCGACGGCCATCCGCATCTGTACCATTCGCAAAACCAAGAAACTACTGGCAGCGATGGAAGCGTTAGCTGCTGCGTTCCAAAGCAAAGGCGATGAATTTTCCTTGGTTCTCAAAATGGGGCGAACCCATTTGCAAGACGCGGTGCCGATTACGTTGGGGAAAGAATTTCAGGCGTACGCAGAAGCCATCAAGCGTTCGATGCGACGAATCCAGGCGATGAGCAAAGCCTTGCAAGCTGTTAACATTGGTGCCACCGCCGTTGGAACCGGGCTCAACGCCGAACCGGAATATATTGCTTTTGTGACGGAAGAACTAAGCAAACTGACTGGCGAGACAATCTATTCCGCCCCTAACATGGTGGATGCGACACAGAACACGGATGAGTTGGCCGAGTTTTCCGGTACGTTAAAAGTGAGTGCGCTGGCATTGTCCAAGATTGCCAACGATTTGCGGCTGATGGCGTCTGGGCCGAAATGCGGTTTGAATGAATTGCTATTGCCGGCGATGCAACCGGGTTCTTCGATCATGCCCGGCAAGGTTAACCCCGTGATTCCCGAGACGATGAATCAGGTCGCTTTCCAGGTCTGCGGCAATGATATGGTAATCAGCCTGGCGGTTGAGGCTGGACAATTTGAACTGAATGTCATGGACCCGGTCATCGCCTATAATCTGTTTCATTCGCTCACCATTTTGACCAATGCGGTCAATACCCTGAATCATAAGTGCGTGCAAGGAATCAAAGCCAATGTTGAGCATTGTCATTCGATGATTGATGCCAGTGTGGGCGTGGTAACAGCTTTGCTGCCGCATATCGGATACGAACAAGCCTCGCTGATTGCCAAGGAGGCCCTTGGCAGCGGCAGAACAGTGAAGGAGATCGTGGTGCAGAAAGGCCTGCTGACAGCTGAACAACTGGATGTGATTTTGTCGCCGGGTGAGATGACGCAACCGGGAATCGCCGGCAAACAGTTTTTGGATAGTGCATGCAAGAAGGATATGGGCTAAGAGTTAGAACGGCGACGGCGGCAATCATATTTTTGGGCGCAGATGTTATTTGGCATCTGCGCATTGCTAAGTGGTGTTGCTGCGAACCATTAATATTCAGTCAAATATAGACAATTGAAAAACAATCTGATATTATTGGTTCATGATACATCAGACGTAAGATGAAAAGTTTCAACGCGGATTGATTTAAGGGGCGATGACATGCTTAAGTCGCAGACATTATTAGAACCAATCGGCAATACATCAGTAGTGGAAAAAGTCATTGACAGAATCACCAATTCGATCATGAGTGGTGAACTGGAAATTGGCAGCAAAATACCAACTGAAGTTGAACTGAGCGAGCGATTAAATGTTGGTCGGAGTTCTGTCAGGGAAGCCATAAAAGTATTGGTTTATATGGGCGTCTTAGAAATCAGAAGGTCTGAAGGAACATTTGTAACGACTGGTTATTCTGACAAAATGCTAAATCCGCTGCTGTACAGTTTAATGTTGGAAAAAGGCGAGTCGCGCTCCATTATTGAGTTGCGTAAAATATTTGAGGTCGGGACGACGGTTCTGGCCATTGAGCGGGCAACACAAGAGGATATCGATGATATTAAAAGAGTGTTCCAGCAACTTGTCAGTGTGTTGGAGAATGAAAGCACGAATTGTGAGAAAGCTTTGCAGGCCGATATTGAGTTTCACAAAG
>JBGSKE010000205.1:0-2259 GCA_041741355.1 Negativicutes bacterium
GCGGCGGGCTAATTTGGTCTCATCGACCGCCGAAAGCAGCGATACACGACCGATTTCCTTCAAGTACATCCGTACCGGGTCGTCAATACTGACTCCCTCGGGAATTACTTGTTCAAGATCAGCCTCTTCAACAACAGGCTCCGCTTCTCCCGGCGCGACTTCCAGCACATCGGGGTCAGGAATCTCATCGACAATTTCGATACGTTTCTTTGCCAACAGCTCATAAACATCCTCGATTTCTTCCGGTGATATATCATCGCTTTGAAAAGCATCCATGATATCCACATGCGCAAGCATTCCGTTCGTTTGTGCTGCTTTTTTAGTCAGCTCATCCACCTTGTCACTGATGAGCTTTTTTTTGTCGATCATTACCAAACCCTACTCCCTCCGGCTGTAAAACAAATTTATTTCAACCTGGCGATTTAGTTAAATCGCTAATTTTTGTAAGTATTCGCTGCGCATTCATTAATTCCTGCACGTATTCCAAATCTCCCCGACGCAACATTTCGTCGGCTTGCATCCGATGCGACTCATATTGTTCATTCAATCGCGCCAATAGGATGATTCGGACGCAATCATCGAGCGCCTGCTCTTGCTCCGGGCCCTGGTTTTCTTCCAAGGTCAGACGGGATAAAAACTTCACTGCATTTTCGTCCAAACTCTGCAGTAAATCTTCCGGACGCGGCGTCTCCCCTGCGTCATAACGCAGCCAAATGGCTTCGGCAAGTTGCCGGCGCGGACCGTCTTGAAACAATTCGGGCGACAGGTTGGCTTTGATCACGCCAAACCGATCCGGTTGTTCCAATGCCTGCCGCAACACAATTTCTTCCGCAAGCGTCAATTTGGAATCGGCGCTGCGTTTCACCTGTATCGCCGCAGGTCGCGTCGGTTCTTGTTGACCGCGTTGACGACGCAGTTCGCCGCGGATTGAATTTTCATCAATCGCCAGTTTTTCCGCTAGCCGGGAAATGTGCGTGTCCACTTCCACTAGATTATCGGCTAACGCCAAATAAGGTACAGCGCGTCCCACCACGGTAACTTTTCCCGCTAGATCCGAATAGTCAACACCAGTCAACGCCTGCTCCATCTGAAACTCGAGCAGACCCGCCGCAGCGTCCAGCCTTTCCTTTACCAAGGCAGGACCGTGTTTGCGCATCACTTCGTCCGGGTCTTTACCGTCTGGAAAAGAAGCGACTTTTACGACCGCACCACTGGCCCGAACAACCGATAATGCGCGCAAAGTAGCATTTTGCCCCGCCGAATCGCTATCATAGGCAAACACAATTTCCGGCGCATAATGCAGCAGCATTCTGGCCTGTTCCGGCGTAAAGGCGGTTCCTAGCGACGCTACTGTATTCGTAATCCCGTTGCTGGCCAAGGCGATGGCATCCATATAGCCTTCCACCACCACAGCAGAACCAGTTTCCTTGACCGCGCGATATGCCCGCGAAAGATTGAACAACACCTTACGTTTGTTAAACACCGGCGTTTCCGGACTGTTCAGGTATTTGGGCTGCGTATCGTCCATGACCCTGCCACCGAATCCGATCACCCGCCCCCGAATGTCTTCAATCGGAAACATGATCCGATTACGGAAACGATCATACACGCCTGATTGTGGCCGCGAAATCGCCAGTCCCGCTTTGACCAGAATATCGGCTGAGATGCCGCGTTTTTGCAAGGCAGTCCCGCATTTATCCCAAGCGTCCGGCGCAAAACCCAGGCGGAAGCCTTGCGCCTGTTCCACAGTTAGTCCTCGTTCAACGAGATAGGCCAGCGCATTCACCCCAAGGGGGGAATTTCTCAGGCAAGCTTCATAAAAATCCCGGGCAAGTTCATTGGCCCGCAAAATTTCTTCGCGTTCACGTTCACGGACTCGCTCTGCTTCCGACTGCTCTTTTTCCGGTACCGGCATATTCAATTTTTGCGCCAGTAATTTGATTGAATCAACAAAGCCTATATTTTCTACTCGCATCAAAAAGCGAAACACATCGCCGCCTGCTTGACAACCATAGCAGTAGAAGAAGTTTTTTTCCGGCGCTACTGAAAATGAAGGGGTTTTTTCTTGGTGAAATGGGCAGCAGCCCCAAAAATTCCGCCCCTTCTTTTTCAGCGGAACATATTCGGATATCACGGAAACAATGTCAGCCTGCGAACGAATTTTTTCGACGAAGTCATCTGGAAGTGAATATTTTATCATAGTATAGTTATTATTCGCTAGATTTTTTCAGTATCCTTCTATTTCCATCAGGTTTTTGT
>JBGSKE010000206.1:0-6091 GCA_041741355.1 Negativicutes bacterium
GGTTGGTTGGGTGAACCTGCGGTGACGGCTTTGATTCAACCCTTGGTATTTCACTATTTTCCAGGGTCGAATTTATTGCTGCATTCCGTTTCCTTGATCATAAGTTTTGCTATGGTGACTTATGTTACCGTTGTATTGGGAGAGCTGATTCCCAAATCATTGGCGATGCACAAGACGGAACAAATTCTGTTGTTTGTCGTGTGGCCGCTTTATCTTTTTCATAAGTTGGGTTGGCCGATCATTGTTCTATTTGAACGCTCGGCGAAGAGCCTGCTTAATCTGTTCGGCATCCAGCCTGCCAACGTGCGTGATATTGCCCATTCGGAAGAAGAATTGCGCATGATTGTCAGCGCGAGTCGGCGCGGTGGCGTACTGGATCAGATGGAAAGCGAATTAATTGACAATGTATTTGATTTTGCAGATCGCATGGCGCGAGAAGTCATGATTCCTCGCCGGGATATGGTCTGCCTTTTTATTGATGAACCGTTTGAGGATAACCTGAAGACGGTGCGTGAATCGGCGCACACCCGTTATCCGCTTTGTCGGGAAGATAAAGATCATGTTTTAGGGATGGTTCACATCCGCGATTTAATGAACTATATGGAAAAACGAGTGGAGAATCCCGATCTTACGTCTGTGATGCGGGAAGTCCTAATGGTGCCGGAAGGGATGTCGGTAGCTAAACTGTTGCAACTGATGCGCCATCGGCGGATCCATCTGGCGGTGGTGGTTGATGAGTATGGCGGAACTGCCGGCTTGGTTGCGCTGGAAGATGTAATTGAAGAGATTGTCGGTGCGATTCAGGATGAACATGACAAACCGGAAGAACCTGAAATCCAACGGATGCCGGATGGCTCCTATCAACTTGATGGCGGCGTTTTGCTTGATGATGTGTTGAAGTTATTGAATATCAAGTTGGATGATCATGAGGAAGATACGGTGGGCGGCTATATATTTGGTTTGTTGGGGCGTCAACCGAACAAAGGCGATACAGTCCTAATCGGTGAGTATAAGTTTAAAATATTAAAAACCGAAGGGTTTCGTATCCTCAGAGTACTAGCATCGCCGGTAAATGGGCTGATGGAAATCAAGAACGTTGATTTGGGGAGCGCATTGTCTTGACGCAACAACAGTATGTGACAGAAGCAATAGTGCTTTCGGTGCGGGATATGGGCGAAGCCGATCGACTGGCAATTGTTTTTTCGCGGGAGCACGGCAAGTTGTCCGCCGCCGCCTACGGAGCACGTCGGCCTCGCAGCCGATTGGCCGGTGCGGTGCAAAGTTTTTCGCTGGTTGATGTATCACTGATGCCGGGGCGGAACCTGGAAACAATTGGGCAATGTGAGGTCAAGCGCAGTTTTCGCGAATTACGCGAAGATATCACCTTGATGACTTATGCGGCATTTTTGGCGGAACTGGTGACCGAGCTTTGGCCGGACCGGTCGCCTGAACCCTCGGCGTACGATGTCTTGCTCGGCAGTTTTTCGTTGCTGTTGGAACGAAATCCTCGTTTGGTTTCATTGGCCGGTGCATGGCAATTGTTGGCTTTGGCCGGGTTTCATCCAGAATATGAGCGTTGTGTTGATTGCGGTCAAGTGCTGGCGTTGCCGGCGTTTTTTGATGCCTGCGCCGGCGGAGGCGTTTGCCCAATGTGCGAACATGAAGGCATGCAACCGCTGGATGATGCGGTTTGCGGTTTTGTCGACAAACTGCTTAATGTTAACTGGAAGCAACCGCCGCAGTTCAAAGTGACTGGCGCCACGCTACTTCAGGCGGAAAAAATGTTGATAGAATTTATCGCTCATCGTATTGAACGTCCGCTCAAATCGGTGCGGTTCATTCAGATGATGAAAGGGACCGAACGTTTGGAGGAACGCTGATGGCTGCAAGCCTGCTGACTGTGAACCTGGAACAGGGGATGCCGACGGTGGAACAAGCGCAACAACGACTTATTGCTGAACTTGGCCGAGCACGTGCCTCCGGCGCCAAAGCGGTTAAATTGATTCATGGCTATGGGTCCAGCGGTGTGGGGGGGAAACTGCGGATTGGTATACGGCAATTTCTCGGGACAAAAAAACGCCAGAACACAATAAAAATGTTTGTAGCCGGTGAAGATTGGGATATTTTTCATGCTGATTCTAGGCAACTATTGGAGAGTTGCCCTGATTTGGCGAAGGATAGGGACTTGGGGCGGGGGAACCCAGGCATTACATTAGTATTATTGTAGTTGGTAAACCTTTGGCAATGGCAATAGAATGGTGAAGGAGACAGCAGCGTGGCGCGAATACTCATTGTCGACGATTCATCGACGATCCGACGTATGCTGCATGATATTTTGGTGAAAGCGGGTCATGAGATTGTTGGCGAAGCCAGTACCGGCGTCAAGGGTTATCTGGAGTATGTCCGGTGTAAGCCGGATCTCGTAACAATGGATCTGGGAATGCCAACAATGAACGGCTTGACAGCTATGTCTAAAATATTGGCGCCTTATCCGGACGCGCGCTTTGTGGTGATTAGCGCAGTGGAGGAAAAGGCGGTGGTTCTTGAGGCATTGCATCGAGGCGCACGAGGGTTTTTGCTTAAGCCGTTTACGGAACAGCAAGTCGTGGAAGCTGTGTCCTCTATTTTAAAGCAATCTTATTCTACATCTGAATTTCGTGAGAAAGTGCGACTCTATCGCCGTGCGAAACTTGGCGAAACAGAGGAGACTGCCCTGATCGAAGAGGTTCATTCCCCCTTCGAGATGGAAAAAGCCGCCGATGGAGCATTGCAAATCGTGATCCAACCCCGTATTTCGCTGGGCAGTTTAGCAGCGTTAGCGGTGGAAGTGAAAAACTTCTGTGCGGAGGAAAGGCCGGGCGTTCGATTTGACTTTACGGCGATAATAAAACTCGATAGTGCTGTTTTGTCTGCGCTGAATTCTTTCATGTATGAATTGCATCAAAACTACGGCGGCGTCAAAGTTACCGCCTGCAATGAAAAGCTCATCCTTCAGGTAAAGGATGAGCACGCGACAACCGGTAATTTAGCCTTTATGGGATTGCTATTGGCGGAACTGTGAGTCGGTCAGACTAACTTCCAGTGATCAATCGTCAGACCTTTCATCCAAAGGAAACGCCACAGGGAAATCGTGAAATTTCCTGGTATGTACAGAGACTTGGGCATATAAATATTGAGATTGTCCACGATGATATGGTTGAATTGTTCCAGTTCAGCAGTGGCGGGTTTGCCCAGTCGCACGGACGGGCCTACATTGACTTTGCATCAACCGATCATGGAATTGCGGGATTCCACTAATAATACAGAGTCGGCATGGTCTGCGATGTATTTTTTTGCTGCGGGTGTGAGGGTGATTTCAAGTTTTGCCATTTCAACACACCTCCTTGTGGCGAAACATTCTTAATTATTATTTTACCTTAGAAAGCTCAGGGATACAATGTGATTAACAAAAAACAAGGGAGCGGTGCAGGGATGAGACTGAGCAGCAAACGGATTCTAAAAGGGCTCGTGTCGGTATGCGTTGCGGCTTCGCTTTCAAGTCAGTTACCGGTGGTAACAGCCGCCAACGTCGTGGTCGAGTCGCTGACTCTGCAACGGGGCAGCTTGATTTCGGCGAAAATCCCCCAGCTTGACAGGGGTTTAGCACCGGCGCCGATGGCTCGAATCAATGAGCAGCTCCGGCAGGCAGTTTTGAAACGATTGCCAGACTTTGAATCAGTGTCCTATCAAACCCGGTTAGCGCCGCAATTACCGGCAGCAATAAAAGCTGCGTTCATTTTTATGGCAGACTATGAAGTTTTTCGCAATGATACAGACTTTGTCAGTCTGACGCAGCAGGTTTATCAATATACCGGCGGAGCGCACGGGATGACTTGGCAGATCGGGCAAACAATTGATTTGTCAACCGGTCGGCAGTTGATGTTGGCGGATTTGTTTTTGCCAGAGGCCAATTATCGGGAACGGCTCGGCCAATTCGTACGTACTGAAGGCGCTGCTCGGCAGTTGCCTATGTGGAAATTCAAGGGAGTCCACCCGCAGTCAGCCTTTTACCTGAGTGACGACGGGATTGTTTTGTTTTTTCAGCAGTATGAGGTTGCGCCATATAGTGCAGGAATTATCAAGATGCAGATCCCATACCGCCAAGTTGCCGATATTTTGCGGCCGGAATTGCGGCTATGGTAAAAAAATATACGACAATTCTCTTTGATCTGGATGGAACGTTAACTGATCCACAGGTTGGCATTACAAAATCAGTACAGTTTGCGCTAAGACATATGGGAATAGAAGAAGCGGAATTGACAAAACTGATTCATTTCATTGGGCCGCCACTGGCGGCCTCTTTCCGTGAACATTACGGAATGGATAGCGAACAGGCGGCTCAGGCGGTTCGTTATTACCGAGAATATTTCAGTAAAACCGGAATTTATGAAAATGGAGTATATGAGGGAATTCCCGCGTTGCTTGGCCAATTGAAAGCGTCGGGAAAAAAACTGGCGGTTGCGACTTCCAAACCAACGGTTTTCGCTGACATTATCGTACGCCATTTTGGGTTGACGGACTTTTTTTCCCTTGTTACCGGTAGCAATCTGGACGGTTCAAGAGTGGAAAAAGCAGAAGTCATTGCTTATGCGTTGCAGCAACTTCGTGAAGTCAATCGCGAAAATGTTTTGATGGTCGGTGATCGCAAACATGATGTCGCCGGCGCGAAAATCAATGCAATCGATTCGTTGGCTGTTTGCTATGGCTACGGTTCGCGAGAAGAATTGCTGTTGGCAAACCCGACATGGATCGCGAAAACGGTTGATGAGGTTTCCGCCTATATAGAGTGAATTTGTCGGGAAAAAGTGCGCTTATTGCATCGACAGTATTTTTTGCAAAATTGGTTCAGGTTCTTGCCGATTTTGTCGATAATAAATTTGCAGGGAATTTTTGCAAAGAGGGTCTTTCCGCTGGGGCAGGACTTCTTTTGCTTGTCGGCGAATTAATTGATTAGGGCAATGGAATGCTTGAAGCTCGCGGCGGAATAGGGGGAGTAAGTTTGGAGATTTCGACAGTTGCCGGAATGATTGTCGGATTGTTGGCTGTTGTTGTGGGTATGGCCATGAAAGGAGCGCCGCCGGAAGTATTGATCAATCCGGCCGCGTTTCTGATTATTTTTGTTGGTACGTTTGGCGCTCTGCTGAATGCTTTTCCGATGGAAATCATCAAAAAAATGCCAGTTTATTTTAAGTTGCTGATCAAAAAACCTCAATTGATGCATGCGGAAGAATTGGTCAAGAATATGGTTAGCTTTGCCCAGACAGCGCGACGTGAAGGATTGCTTGCTTTGGAAAACAGCCTGAACGAGGTTAAAGACCCGTTTTTGCGCGGCGGCATGACGATGGTTATCGACGGAATGGATGGCGCCTTTGTCCGTGATGTTTTGGAACTGGATATCGCACTGATGGAAGAACGGCACCGGACCGGCGCCCTGATTTTCTCCCAGGCCGGGATGTATGCACCGACGCTGGGGGTTCTAGGCGCGGTTATCGGCTTGATTGCGGCGCTTGGCAATATGGCTGACATTGAAGCTTTGGGCCATGCGATTGCGGCCGCATTTGTCGCAACGATGTTCGGTATTTTTACCGGTTATGTGATGTGGCATCCGTTTTGCAATAAGTTGAAGCTGATGTCAAAAGAAGAAGTGGAACTGAAACGGATGATGGTCGAGGGAATCTTGTCTCTGCAGGCGGGCGACTCACCGGTTGCTATCGAAGCGAAATTAGTCGTCTTTTTACCGGCCGCCAAACGCAAATCGCTTAAAGGAGCCGAGGGAGGTTGATCTGATTTGGGACGCAAACATGCAGAACATCATGAAGAACATGCGGATGAAACCTGGCTGGTTCCCTATGCAGATCTGCTAACATTGTTGCTGGCCTTGTTTATTGTACTGTTTGCCATGGGAAAAACCGATGAAAAAAAACTGGGTGAGATGGGTCGTTCGTTTAATATCGCTTTTGGCGGCGGCGCAGCTACCTTTATGCCTTATAACCAGACAGCGCCGCAGTTGGTGCCGATGGATATTCCGCCATCGGAAAATCAAATTAAAAAG
>JBGSKE010000207.1:0-9382 GCA_041741355.1 Negativicutes bacterium
GACTTATTCTCTGGAAAAAATGAATGATCTGGTGAAAGATGTTAAGTTCAAACAAACCGGTTATGGATTTTTGCTTGACGAAACGGGAATGCTGATTGCTCACGGGTCAAAACCAGAGTATATCGGCAAGCTCAATCTAACGAAAAAAGAAGTGAATCCAGAATTAAAACTTGGCAATATAACGCTGGATGACCGATTGGTGTCTTTGAGCAAGGCAATTGTAGCGCAGGGGCAAATCATGCGAGGCACGTTTACGTTCCTTGATGGGATAAGCCATGTTGCGACGTTCATGCCAATCAAATTGGCAGGAGATAAACACTGGACTTTGGTGGTGACGGCGCCCGAAGCCGAGGCCAATCAGGCAATGCACAACCTGAAATGGATCATGATGGCTATTGCAGCCGGGTTTGTCATATTGGCGGCGTTCTTGATCTGGTTTTTGAGCGGGAATTTTGTCAGGCCGATTATTGGCGTGCGAAACCAGGCTGTGCGCGTTGCCCGTGGGGATCTGCAGGTTGAAAAACTGCCGTATGAAAGCCAAAATGATGAAATTGGCGAGCTGGCCAAGAGCTTTAACTCCATGGTTGGCAGTTTGCGGGATTTGGTTAAGCAAGTTCAGGATCAGTCCCAGCATGTGGCGGCTTCTTCCGAAGAGCTGACCGCCATTGCCGAGCAATCCGCCCTGGCGACCAACCAAATCGCGACTTCGGTTTCCGATATCGCCAGCGGCACAGAGCAGCAGGTTCGTGCAGTGGAGGGAGCATCCACGGTAATTGCGAAAATGTCGGCGGGAATCGAGCAGGTTGCCGCCAGTGCGAATGCAATGACCGGCGTGGCTGAAAAGGCGGCGCAGGCAGCGCATACCGGCGGTAAATCCGTGAGCACGGCGGTCGGCCAGATGTCTAATATTGAAAAGACGGTCACAAATTCGGCCCAGGTGGTAGCAAAACTTGGCGAGCGTTCGAAAGAAATCGGCTTGATTGTCGATACCATTTCAGGCATTGCCGGACAAACCAATTTGTTGGCGCTGAATGCAGCGATCGAAGCGGCGCGCGCTGGCGAGCAGGGCCGTGGGTTTGCGGTCGTAGCCGAAGAAGTACGCAAGCTGGCGGAGCAATCGGAAGAAGCGGCCAAGCGAATCGCGAATCTGATTGGCGAGATTCAGGGTGATACGGATAAGGCTGTAGTCGCCATGAGCGACGGAACGCGTGAAGTGAAGCTGGGGTCGGAGGTTGTGAATTCAGCGGGCGAAGCCTTCAAAGAAATTATGAGCGTTGTCGATCAGGTTTCGCTGCAAGTGAAGGAAATATCAGTCGCAATTCAGCAGATGACCAGTGGCAGCCAGCAGATTGTTGCCTCCGTACAAGCAATCGATAAAATAAGTAAAGCGAATGTGGGCCAAACCCAAACTGTTTCCGCCGCGACCGAGGAACAATCCGCGTCAATGGAAGAAATTGCAGCTTCCAGTCAGGATCTGGCCAAGATGGCGCAACAGCTGCAAAATATCATCAGTCGGTTCAAAATTTAGATGGATTATTCCTTGCTCTTAAGTGGCATAAGTATACTGCTACTTGCGATTGCCACGTATCTGAGTTATTTGGGCTATCAAAACAAATTAAAGGCTGCGCAGCTTGAACATCAGGCAACTGTTGATGCGATGAAGTCTCTGTTTATGCGTGTGCCGGGCGCTGTAATGAGCCTGGAAAAAGACTTTACGATTATTGCTGTAAATGAAGTGTTGAGCCAGGTTGCCGGCTTGCAGCCTGCTGCCATAAAAGGGAAAAAGTGTTATGACGTACTGGGGGATGGCAAAATTTGCCTTGGTTGCCGCGTGCAGCAAGTGCTGAACACCGGCAATCCCGATTATGGGACCCAGATAAAATATGATAAAAATGGTAAGCGTAGATATGGCAAACAAGCCGTAATTCCGGTTAAAGATCGAGCAGGAAATATTGATTATGTGTATGAAGTTGTAACAGACATAACCCATGAAATATCATTGGAGCAGGAAAATCTGGAAAATCTCATGGATATTGTTACGGCGATGGCTCATCTGATTGAAAGTAGAGACCCGTCCACCGGAACCCATTGCAGCAACGTACAGAAGATATCCTTGTCCATTGGGGAAACTATGGGGTTAAACGACACGGAACTCAAAGATTTGAGCATTGCAGCGATCATCCATGACATCGGGAAAATTGGTATCCCGGAATCAATTCTCAATAAACCGGAACGCTTAACGGACGCTGAGTTTTCCATAATTCAGCGTCATCCGCAGATCGGCTATGACTCCATCAAACACGTCAAACGCCTGCAAAATGTCAGCGAGGCGATTCGTGACCATCACGAGCACTATAACGGAAAAGGCTATCCGAGTGGGAAGAAAAAAGAAGAGCTGTCGACAATATCAAGAATTCTTGCCGTAGCCGATGTTTTTGAGGCGCTCACTTCTGACAGAGTATATCGCCGGGCGATGAGCATAAACCAAGCGATAAGTATCATACAAGCAGGGAAAGAGCAACAATTTGATCCAAGCGTTGTCGATGCATTGATGGAAGTAGTATACGAGGAACAGGCAAAACAAATTAGCTAGTGTTCTCCTGTTTATTTTTCAGATAGTAAAACCCGCGAAGTTCGCGGGTTTTACTATAATTATTTTGCTTAGCCACAAAGGAATTATTAATGGTTTGGGGAAATAAGAAATAGCTATTGATTTAAAAAGTCGAGAGCGAATTGGGCATGCAAGGCAACACAGATTGGTAAAACATCTTCATCGATATTGAACTTGCCTCAATTTTTATAACTTGCTGCAATACTGACTACAATATCAACCTAAGGAGGAAGCCATACATTGAGCGAGGGACAATGGATTACCGCCGCCTGCTGGCACAATTGCGGCGGGCGTTGCCTAAACAAAGTTCTGGTGGCGGACGGCAAAGTAATTCGGCAAAAGACGGATGATACGCACCCGGATAGTCCACTGCATCCGCAGCAACGCGGTTGTGCGCGCGGGCGATCACAGCGGCGTCAGGTGTTGGGCGCAGACCGACTGAAATATCCACTGGTGCGGAAACACTGGCGGCCGGGTGGCGGCGACAAAGAACTGCGCGGCAAAGATGAATGGGTGCGAATCTCCTGGGACGAAGTTCTCGATATCGTTGCCGGTGAAATCCAGCGAATCCGTAAGCAGTACGGCAATCAATCCATTCTTGCCTGGGATTACGCCAGTTTAAATTACACGACTAAGTTTACCGGCAATTGGGGCGGCGGCAATGAAATTTCCCAACTGCTGAATTTGTCTGGCGGCCACACCAACACCTGGGGCTCGACCTCCTGGGGTACTTGGCGGGAAACCGGACCGCGCATCGGACTGGGCCTCGCCAATGGCACGAACGACCGACTGGACCTGCTAAATTCACAACTGATTGTCATGTGGGGGACCAATCCCGCCTGGAGCAGCCCGGGATCGGCCACTTATCATTATTTGCAGGCAAAACAGGCCGGCAGCAAGTTTATCTTTATCGACCCTTTTTACACCGACTCGGCGCGCGTTCTTGCCGACGAGTGGATCCCGATCCGGCCGGGAACCGACCAGGCATTGGTTTTGGCGCTGGCGCATACTTTGATCAGCGAGGACGACCCGGTAACCAAGCCGCTGATCGACTGGGATTTTCTCGACCGCTGCTGCAGCGGCTTCGATGCTGCCCATATGCCGGCAGCTGCCGATAGCCGAGACAATTTTCGCGACTATGTGCTGGGGACCTATGACCGGCAACCGAAGTCAGCGGAATGGGCGGCGTCAATCTGCGGCGTCGCCCCGGAGAGGATTCGAACCTTGGCCCGAGAAATCGCCCACACGGCTAAAGTGGCGTTGATCACCAGTTGGGCGCCGGCGCGGATCAATAATGCCGATTCCTGGCCGCAGGCGTTTATGACGCTGGGCTGCATGACTGGTCATATCGGTCAATCAGGTAGAATGACCGGGATCAGCGGTCACAAAAGCGCCGGCAACTCCGGCCCGGCCCTGGTTTTCGCCGGGGATGAACAGGATGAGATTGTCCAGAATCCGCTGGCCGATTCGACGATTAATCACAATGAGCTGTGGGATGCAGTTCTAACCGGCAAATATACGGCTGGTCGGGATCAAGTGAAAGAAATTGATATTCAGCTGATTTATCATTCCTGTCATTCGTTTCTCAACCAAAAATCGAGCATTGTCAAAGGAATTGCGGCGCATCGCCGCGTGGAGTTTGTCGTGGCGCAAAACTATGTGCTGAATCCCAGCGCCCAATACGCCGACGTCGTACTGCCGGTGACCACGCAGTGGGAGCGGGGCGGTCGGCTGTTTAACGGCAATCGGGAGATGCTGCTGTGCACCGATCGGGTGATCGAGCCCTATTATGAAGCAAAGGATGATATCTGGATCGCCAAACAGCTCGCCGAACGACTGGGGATTGACTCCGCAAGGGTCGAGCGGGTTTCCGCCGCCCAGAAGTACTTCAACCAACTGGCTGGAGCCAAGGTGATCAATGAAGCTGGCTCCGGTTATGACAACCTGCTTACTCTCACTGCCGAGGACATTGAAACGCTGGCGGTGGTTGGTGAGCCGCAGCAAGGGCGGATTTCGCTGGCGGAGCTTAAGCAAAAAGGGATCTACCAAACCCCGCGTGCATTCGGCGATCGTTTTTCCTATATCCATTTAAAAGAATTCCGCGCAAACCCTGCCGCGCATCCGTTACCTACGTCCAGCGGCAAACTGGAGATTTATTGTCAGGCGATTGTTGAGTTTGTTCACAACTGCGGCTGGACGGCAACCTCGCCGATCGCGGTTTATCAGAAGCCTATCGAAGGCTACGAAGATACTTTTGCTAACTGGGATTCCGGCGAAAAAGGCGAGTATCCGCTGCAATTCTATTCGATCCATGTTTTGTCCCGCGCCCATACTTGCCTGGATAACGTCGCCTGCCTACAGGAAGCGTTTCCTCATGAACTGCTGATGAATCCGGTTGACGCTGTTTGTCGTGGCATAGACGCCGACGAGGTAGTTTTGCTTCGGAGCCGTCATGGTGCGGTGTTGCGACCGGTGCGGTTGACGGAAAGAATGATGCCGGGAGTGGTGGCGCTGGGGCAGGGCGCCTGGCTGGACTGGGACGATGAATCGGGCATAGACAAAGCGGGATCGGTCAATGTGCTGACCGGCGCGATTGCAACCGGTCAAGGGCATAGCGGCTATAATTCCTGCAATGTTCAGGTCGTTAAAGTGGCAACTGCTCAACAGGAGGAATGTTGATGGAACAGATGGGGTTTTTGTATGATATGACGACCTGTATTGGCTGCAAAAGCTGCCAGATGGCCTGCAAGGATCGGCATGATTTGCCGGCGGGAGAACTGATCCGACGGGTTATTGGCTATGAGGGCGGCAAGTTCCCCCACCCCTGGCTATATTATCTTTCGCTGTCCTGCAATCACTGCGCTGATCCGATCTGCGTCAAGAATTGCCCGACTGGCGCACTGCATAAAGAACCCGTCTATGGCGCGGTACTGATTGACGACACTAAATGCGTGAACTGCGGGCAGTGCCAACTGGCCTGTCCATATGGGCAAATTCAGTATTATGAATCACTCGGCAAAGTCGCTAAGTGTGATATGTGCCTGGATCTTGTCGCTGCCGGTGAGTTGCCGGCCTGTGTTGGGGCTTGCGTTATGCGGGCATTGCAATTTGGGCCGTTGGCAGAACTTGAATCAACCGAAACTGCCGTAAAAGATGTCAAAGCTTTGCCGGATTCCGCGATCACCCAGCCTTCGCTGCTGCTGATTCCCTGTCGGCAGGCTATTCGGCGGCAGCAAACTTGAGAGTCATGCAGCGTTTGCGGATATTGTTTCCGGTCGAAAATTCAGAGTGGATCGTTACAATGATCGCGATTACCTTCATTGCTTATGCCTTGCCCTGCAAAAAATCGAGTGCGAATTGGGCATGCAAGGCAGCGCCGATCGGCAAAACATCTTCATCGATATTGAACTTGTCGCTATGTAGCGGGTAGTCCGTTTGTTTTTCTTTGTTGCCAATTCCGATAAACGCCATGGCGCCGGGAGTATTTTCGCAAAGATAGGCAAAGTCCTCGCCGCCCATGACTTTTTCGATATCGCCCATTATATTGTCACCGTACAGTTTGCACAGTGAAGCGGCTGCCAGTTTGGCGATGCGCGGTTCGTTGATCAGGGGAGGGGCAATGGCGATGTACTCCATGTCGGCCTGCGCCCGGAAAGTGGCTGCGGTGTTTTGGATAATTCTATCGATGGCCAGAGGAAAATTCTTTCTGACTTCATGGCTGAAACAGCGGGTTGTTCCCTCCAGGGTCACTTCATCGCAAGTGATGTTCCAGCCGGTTCCGCCGGCGAGTTTGCCGATGGTGATGACGGAAGGTTCCAGCGGCGCCACTTCCCGGCTGCTGACGGATTGGAGATTCATGATAATTGCGGCGGCGGCCAATATAGCATCAATCCCTTGATGCGGCATCGATCCGTGACTGGCTTTTCCCCGGACGGTAATTTTAAGTTTGTCGGCTGAAGCCATTCGCGGGCCGGCAACCAATGAAACTTTGCCACTGGCTAAATCTGGCCAAACATGAAGGCCCAAAATCGCATCGACATCGTTCATAACTCCGGCCTCCAGCAGTTTTAATGCTCCCTGCCCATTTTCTTCGGCGGGTTGGAAGATGAATTTTACGTTGCCGCAGACTTCATTTTTCAGCTGGCTCAATATTTTTGCCGCGCCGAGCAGCATGGCGACATGCCCGTCGTGGCCGCAAGCGTGCATGACTCCCACATTTGCTGATTTATAGGCGATATCGTTCGCCTCGGTTATCGCCAACGCGTCCATATCGGCCCGCAGCGCCACCGTTTTGCCTGGTTTATCGCCCCGGAGAATGCCAATCACTCCGGTACTGGCGACTCGCAGGACTTCGATGCCGAAGCTTTGTAGCAGTTCGGCTATTCTGGCGCCTGTTTTAATTTCCTCCCCGGCAATTTCCGGCTGGGCATGGATTTCCCGTCGCCAGGCAATCAGTTGTTCTTTGCATTCTTCGGCTAAAGTCCTAACGGTCATCTGTATACACGCCTTTCTTTTCCAAATCAGTCGCCACTGTTCGTGAAATTTGTTGTAGGGCGAAGCTTGCCTTTATCATATACCGTTGAAGCTGAAAAATGAAAGCTATATAAATGGGAAAGCAGGAGATGAGCGGGTGAACAGGGAAAAACTCCAGGCGGCCGAAGCCAGATTTATGTCACGATACCCCGGCGGATTCGCCGACCCTCAGATGCAGGAAATCGCCAAGAAACATAAAGTGGAAAAGATGAAGAAACTGGCGCAGGACAGCTTTGCGATCGGTCAATTTGCCAACACTGGCCAAATCGCTGACGCGATGATTAAAGTCGTCAGCCAGTCTTCGTTGGTTTCAGTTTTTGAAAAGCCGAAGTTTCGCGATGCAGTGCGGTCAATGAATGATGCGGAAAAAGCACACTTGTCGCAAGGACTCAAGGAATTTTTGCACGGCAATCAATCAGCAGGGTTTTCAATGCTGACTGGACTGCTGCAAGAATATAAAATTGCCAAATGGCCGGTGCTGACCGTGTTCCCGATTTACTACCGACCTGAGGCTGAAGTCTTTGTCAAGCCGACAACGGCGAAAGGAATCATTGCTCACTTTGAACTGACCGGGCTCAAATACAGTGCGCAGCCGAACTTTGCATTCTATGAGGCCTACCGGGAGCAGATCCTGCTGATGAAACAGGAAGTCAATGAAATGCTGCAAGTCGACAACGCTGCTTTTTGCGGCTTCTTGATGATGTCTCTCGAACAAGAATGATAAATTAATTGGGAAACAGACGAAGATGCGGAACGAAGCAAAGGTGGTGAATCTTTGATGCGATATAAATGGCAGAAGAAACTTTTGATAAGTCTTTTCGGGGCTTGGTTACTGTTATCTGTTGCCATTGGTTCGATTGTATATTATCTGGAAATGAATCAAATCGACCAATTTGTTGCATCCATCGCGGTGAATGAATCCAACAAATTTGTTGAAAGCAGCATAGGCTCGGCCAGTTTAGTCGAACAATCGCGGGAAATGCTGCTGTCCCGATTGCAGGAGACGATTAAACACAATTTTATTATCGCCGAATTATATCTGCCGGATGGTACTAAATATCTTGAGGCTATTCGACCGGGCAGCGATGCAATTGAAGCCGATTTGAAATTAAGAGGACATGCGCGCCCCACACAAAATAGCACTTGGCATGAGGAGCACCAAAACCAGTATGGCTTCTTTGTTATGGTTTTCACGCCAATCCTCAACAGTAACGGCGAAAATATGGGTCATTTTGAGGGAGTATACCAAGTAGACCCTCAAACACTGACAACAATTAATCAACGTGTTTTTGCATCCTTGCTGGTAGTGGTTTTGATAATTTTGGCCACCACAATCGTGCTTTACCCGATTATGCTAGCTCTTAATCGTGACATCATCAATTACGCCAACAAACTGGCCAGCGCCAATCAGCAAGTGTTGGTCATCTTGGGCAGCGCGGTCGCAAAACGGGATAGCGACACCCATTCGCATAATTATCGCGTGACTATTTATGCGATTTATCTCGCAGAGGCTATTGGTGCGCCGGCTGTGCAGATTGCCGAATTGGTCAAGGGCGCTTTTCTCCATGACGTCGGCAAAATTGCGATTAGCGATTCGATTTTACTAAAACCCGGCAAACTGACTGTTGAAGAATTTGCGATCATGAAAACTCACACGATGCATGGAATTGACATCATCAAACAATCCTCTTGGTTAACAGAAGCTGCCGAAGTTGTGCGTTTTCACCATGAAAAATTTGATGGAAAAGGCTATATGGCAGGATTGCAAGGCGAGAAAATTCCGCTTAATGCCCGCATTTTTGCTATTGCCGATGTTTTTGACGCATTGACATCAGTTCGTCCCTATAAAGAGGCGTTTAGTTTGGCCAAGGCGCTGGAAATCATGCAAAATGACCGGGGCACTCATTTTGATCCGGCAATATTGGATGCGTTTCTGGCGATTGCTGCTGCGTTGTATGCAAAGTGCCACACTGCGACAGATGATGCATTAGCCGAGGAATTATCCAAGTTGACCCATAAATATTTTTAATGATTAATCGGAGTGGAGGACATTGTGAAAATAATTGACCTGGATACCTGGGACAGAGCGGAGCGGTTCCGGTTTTTTAGCAGCATGGATTACCCGCAGTATAATATTTGCGCAAACCTTGATATTACAGGCTTTTTGCCGAGCATAAAGGCAATGCGGCTATCTTTTTATGGGGCGATGATTTTTGCCGCCGCGCAGGCGCTGAATCA
>JBGSKE010000208.1:0-6608 GCA_041741355.1 Negativicutes bacterium
TATGATCCGGGCGGCGGTCGTCGATTCCCCGCCATTTTCAATCCGTGAAGGCGGCTTTATACGCGATGGGTATGACCTGGAGCTGGATGAGCTACGCAGTTTATCGCGCGATAGCCGTCAATGGGTACAGGATTTGGAAGCGCGGGAAAAAGAGAGCACCGGAATCAAATCCTTAAAAATCAGCTACAACAAAGTTTTCGGCTACTATATCGAAGTGACGCATGCCAACACTACGGCAGTCCCGGCCAATTACGTCCGTAAACAAACGCTGGTAAACGCCGAACGATATATCACGCCAGAGTTGAAAGAGTTTGAAACAAAAATTCTTGGCGCCCAGGAAAAAATAGTAAGTCTGGAACATCACTTGTTCCTGCAACTGCGCGATTTTGTCAAGGAGCGGCTAACTGCGATCCAAACAACAGCCAGACATCTCGCTGTGCTTGACTGTCTGCTTTCTTTTGCCGAAGCGGCGGCCCAATATCGTTATACCAGGCCGACCATGACCGAGGACCAGCGGATCATGATTCGTGAAGGTCGGCATCCGGTTGTGGAACGTCTATTGGCCGGGGAAATCTTTGTGCCCAACGATACCCTGTTGGACCCGCACGAATGTGAAATCATGATTTTAACCGGACCGAACATGGCCGGTAAATCAACTTATATGCGGCAGGTCGCCTTACTGACCCTCATGGCGCAGGCTGGTTCGTTCGTACCAGCCAAAGAAGCGGAAATCTCGCCAGTCGATCGAATTTTTACCCGGGTCGGCGCCAGTGATGATCTGGCCACCGGTCAATCAACCTTCATGCTGGAAATGACGGAAGTCTCGCAAATATTGAAGAATGCAACTTCGCGCAGTTTGGTGATTTTAGACGAGATAGGACGGGGGACCAGCACTTTTGACGGCATGAGCATCGCCCGCGCCGTAGTCGAATATATCAAAGAACGCATCCATGCCAAGACCATATTTGCGACCCACTATCATGAACTGACCTGTCTGGCGACCTGGAAGCCGGCGATTCAGAATTATTCCATGGCGGTAAAAGAACGCGGCAATGACGTCGTGTTTTTGCGACGCGTAATTGCCGGCGGCGCTGACAAAAGTTACGGGATTCATGTTGCCAAACTGGCCGGCTTGCCGACAAAAGTCGTCGAACGTTCGCAGGAGTTGTTGTCGCAAATCGAGGCGGAGGCCGCCTGCCAGTCGCCTGCGCGGGAACAGGCGGTCGAACCGGCGCCGATGTCCTCTTTGTTTCAGTCCAGCCTGGCTGACGAGCTGTCCACGATTGACGCGATGACGCTCACGCCGCTGGAAGCACTCAATATCCTGCACAAACTGACCGTACAGGCAAAACAGGAGGCCGGTAAGCTGTGAACGAGCCAATCATTCGCTTGCTTGACGATACCTCCATCAATAAGATCGCTGCCGGTGAAGTGATTGACCGGCCGGCTTCGGTTGTGAAGGAACTTGTCGAAAACTCCCTGGATGCGGGCGCCACAAGAATCGAAGTTGAAATCGAAGCCGGCGGTGTGGGTAAGATCCGGGTCACCGATGACGGCTATGGCATGTCGGAACAAGATGTCCGCCTGGCGGTACTACGTCATGCCACAAGCAAAATCCGCAGTTCCGATGATTTGTTTTCGGTCATTTCGATGGGCTTTCGCGGCGAAGCATTGCCCAGCATCGCATCGGTTGCCAAATTCAGCCTGATCAGCCGGCAGGCAGGCAATCCGCTTGGCACAAGGCTAGAAATCATCGGCGGTCAACTGCAGGATGTTGCAGAATGCGGCGCAGATCTGGGTACCGTGGTGCTGGTTAATGATTTGTTTTTCAATACGCCGCCCCGGTTAAAATTCATGAAAACCGCTGCCGCCGAAAGCGCGCATATCCATGAAGCAATTGTTCGACTGGCCATCTCGCGCCCCGAAGTAGTGTTCCGCCTGATCAATAACGGACGCACCTCACTGCAGACTCCTGGTACCGGCCGTTTAGCCGATACTTTGTCCGCTCTGTACGGGCCGGATACATTTACTCAGCTATTTCCGGTCAACTATGCAGAAAGCGATATTCAGATCACCGGTTTTGCCGCCAGGCCTTCGGTCCGTAAAGGGTCCCGTCAATGGCAGAGTTTTACGGTCAATCGACGGGTTATTGGCAGTCGCTTGCTAAACCGGGCGGTGGACACCGCCTATCAGACCCTTTTGCCGGTCGGCAGCTATCCCTTGGTGTCTTTGCATATTGAAATTTCAGCTGCGCAGATTGATGTCAACGTTCATCCACAAAAAGCCGAAGTAAAATTTCAAGATGAACGCGCTTTGTTCCGTGCGGTACACGCCGCACTCAAAGTCGTTTTGCTGACACCGGATAATCCTGCCGAAGCCGCGGCCGCGTTTGACCATACCAGCTATCGACCGGCTTATCAACCGTCTTACGTCCAGGAAACCTTGCCGGTTTTAGACGAACAGCGCCGCGCTGCCGCCTTGGGTTGGTCCGTGCAGATGCAAGGGGCAGGGGAAACGAATGTTAATCCGGCGGAAAATCCACAAACAGCAAGCCTACTCCTGGAAAACGGCCAGTCGGCAACGGAAACAAAAAATCTACCGTTGGCAGCCTTTGCACCTACGGAATTGGCCCAAGATTTAGCTGCTTCGTCGCGACTGACGGCCATTGCGCAATTCAAAAAATGCTATATTCTGGCGACGGATGGCGAATGTCTATACATCGTCGACCAACATGCAGCCCACGAAAGAATTCTGTTTGACCTGTTAGCGAGCCAACAGAGCCCTTCGGCGTTTCAGACCCTGTTAA
Organism: Negativicutes bacterium; assembly: GCA_041741355.1. Taxonomy (GTDB): domain Bacteria; phylum Bacillota; class Negativicutes; order UBA1444; family UBA1444; genus UBA1444. Next base: position 2,807 of record JBGSKE010000208.1, read on the forward strand.
TCCCCGATATCCTGGATCTTGATCCATTGGAAGTGCAGGCCGCGGAATCCTTTAGCGCAGAACTGGCCGGCCTCGGCTTCATTTATGACTGGGTGGGGCCGGCCTCGGTCCGGTTGTCCGAACTACCGACCCACATTCCGCCCACAGAGGCCGGCGGCTTATTTCGGCAAATCCTGGCAGCGGCGCAGACTTACAAAGTGCCTGACATTGAATCGTTGCGCAAATTATGGATTGAGACAGCAGCCTGCCACATGGCGGTTCGCTTCGGTCAGAACCTGAACCAGCAACAGATGCAAGGTTTACTGGATGATTTGCTGAATACGCCGCGCCCATACTCCTGCCCACATGGCCGACCGACATTGATCCGCTTTACCGAACAAGATTTGGCCAAGCTGTTTAAACGCGTATGATTGTCACCACATCCTTACGGGAAATTGGCGCCGATGTAGTAGCCGCTGAAAAGTTCGCCCAAGAACTTGCGATCCCTTATGTCGCCAGAAATCGACAATCAATGCAAGAACTCCATTACAACACAAAAGCGACACATATTATCGTAATGGAAAACCAGCAACCAGTCGCCACAAATTCCAGCGGAAGATTCTTTTTTCACCGTGGTTTGTCGGAGTTGCGGATTTTAAACCTGTTGCGAACCGGCAACGACCCGCTTGTCAAAGCGCTGCAGCTTGAGCCCGGAATGACAGTGCTGGATTGTACGTTAGGCTTGGCGGCGGATGCTTTGGTTGCGGCGCATGCAATCGGGGAAACCGGCAAGTTGTGCGGTCTGGAGTCAATTCCCTTAGTTGCGTTGATGACTCGCTGGGGAATTGCGGCCTTAGCGACGGATTGCGCCGATGCAGGGCCGCAATTGCGCCAAGCGGCCAGCCGGATTGAAGTTGTTGCGGCGGACCACGCAGACTATTTGTTGAAATTGCCTGACTGCGCTTTTGATGTGATTTACTTCGATCCGATGTTCCGCCGGCCCAAAAAGTCCAGCAGCGGCATCCAGTCTTTACGCGATTATGCCGACGCGCGACCGCTGACGCCGGAGACTTTGCAGCAAGCATTGCGGGTGGCCGCTTCGCGGGTTGTTGTCAAAGAATTGTCCGGCAGCGCTGAATTCAGTCGGCTCGGTATCCGCCGCTTTGCCGGTGGACAACATAGCTCACTCCAATATGGCATACTCGACAAGGAGGACTCCGCCGGTTGAACCGTCTGATTGTTATTGCGGGACCGACAGCGGTCGGTAAAAGCGCGCTGGCGTTGCAACTTGCCCAGCGGCTGGGAAGTGAAATCATTTCCGGCGATTCCATGTGCGTTTATCGGGGACTGGACATCGGCGCCGCCAAGCCTGGCGCTGACGAACAAAAAGCAGTGCCACACCACTTGATCGATATCAGAGATCCATCTGAATCTTTTTCGGTTGTTGACTTTCAGCAACTGGCTGCAGCGGCAGTCGACCAGATCAACCAAAAAGGAAAATTGCCGATCTTGGTTGGCGGAACCGGATTATACATCCAGGCGCTGCTGGAAGGTTACCAGTTTAGTCCTACGCCAAAGACTCATCTGCGCGAAACACCGGAAAATACAGCCCAATTGCACAGCCGTTTATGTGAATGCGACCCGCAAACCGCCGCCCGCATTCACCCGCATGACCACAAACGGGTTTTGCGGGCACTGGAAGTGGTCACAGCGGAAAACCAGCCCCTGTCACGCAATAAAGCTGCTGCTTTGCAGTTTGATTGCCTGGTTTTTTGTTTAACAAGGGAACGCCAGGAGTTGTATCGACGGATAGACCTGCGCGTGGACATGATGGTGGAGCAGGGACTGTTGACCGAAGTTCGGGCCCTGTTAAATAGAGGCCTTGCTGCTGATGCAACGGCGTTGCAGGCAATCGGTTATAAAGAATTCGCCGCCTGTATCCGTGACAATCTGCCCCTGGAATCGGCGATCGCCCAAGTTAAGCTGGCGAGCCGGCGCTATGCAAAGCGCCAACTAACCTGGTTTCGCAGGATGCCCTATGTGGAATGGGTCGAACTTGACTCCGAAAATTCATCGGACGCGGCAATAGACGCAATATACGGGCGGGTTGCGGAAAGATATGCAATCAAGTAGAATTAATTTATCTAATCAAGCGACTGGAGGTGTGGTATGAACACAAAATTGTTGAATCTGCAGGACAATTTCCTGAACCAGATCCGCAAAGAAAACATCCCGGTGATCATCTACCTGGCGAATGGATTTCAACTGCGCGGGGCAGTGAAAGGGTTCGACAATTTTACGGTGATTTTGGAGAATGATGGCAAGCACCAGTTGGTTTACAAACACGCCATCTCGACCATTACACCGATTCGGCCGCTTCAGGCGCTATTTACAGAAAAACGTGATGAACCGGTGAGCCAATAATATTTCGAAAGGCTAAGCCCCGGGTTCACTGCCTGGGGCTTTTTATGTGAATCTATGAAAGAAATCTTTACCAGTGCCGAACCGAGCGAGACCATCATCCTGGTTGGCACAGATATTGACAAAGAACAAAATATCAACGAGACGCTGGCGGAGCTTGAACGCTTGGTTGAGACTGCGGGCGGCGAAGTAGTCGGCACGATCATCCAGCGCCGGGAGCGACCCGACATTGCCACCTATATCGGCAAAGGCAAGCTGGAGGAACTGAAAGCTCTGCAACTGGAGACCAAAGCAACGACGATCGTGTTTGACGATCAGCTGTCACCCGCCCAGCAACGTAATATTGAAAAATTTATGCAAGTCAAAGTCATCGACCGGACGGCGTTGATTCTGGATATTTTTGCCCAACGGGCCCACTCCTATGAAGGAAAATTGCAGGTGGAACTGGCGCAGATGCGTTATTTATTGCCACGACTGGGCGGCAAGGGGTTGGTCATGTCTCGTCTGGGCGGCGGCATCGGCACCCGAGGTCCCGGCGAAACCAAGCTGGAAGTGGATCGACGGACAATCCGCGACAAAATTCATGATATCGAAGAATCGCTGGAACTGGTTTCCGCCCAACGCACCTTACAGCGAAATCGACGGGTTCAGTCCGGTTTGCCTTGCGTGGCCATAGTCGGCTACACCAACGCCGGCAAGTCGACTTTACTGAATCGGTTGACGGATGCCGGGGTGTTGGTCGAAGACAAACTGTTCGCGACGCTGGACCCAACCATCCGCCTGTTGATACTGCCGTCGGGGCGCAAACTGTTATTGGCGGATACGGTCGGTTTCATCCGCAAATTGCCGCACGCGCTGATTGCAGCGTTTCGTGCAACGTTGGAAGAGGTTGTGCACGCAGATCTGTTAATGCATGTCATCGATGCCGGATCGGAAGAGTGGGAAGAACAGAGTCGATCGGTCTATGAAGTTTTGGCCGAGTTGGGCGCTGCGGATAAAAAGGTGCTGACGGTCATGAATAAGATCGATTGCCTAAACGGCCCGGCCAAATTTCGCCGCCTGCTATGGAAACCGGGGGCAGTAGCGATTTCCGCCATCGCTGGGGAAGGTATCGAGCAACTGCTGGCAGCTCTTGACGATCTTTTGAGCCAGCTCGATCGCGCACTTGACCTGTTGATCCCCTATGAAGAATCGGGCTTACTAAACCTGCTGCATGAGCAGGCCGTGGTCCAGGACAAGGAGTATACGCCGGAAGGCGTAAAAGTCAGAACCTTGTTGCCGGCGTCATTGGTCGGACAACTGGCCGCCTACATTGTAGAAAGAAAGGACTAGTTTTTGTGAATCGTTTTCCTGAAAGGTTACTTTCACTAAAAGACAATATCTTGCAGGTATTACAGCCGCA
>JBGSKE010000209.1:0-12508 GCA_041741355.1 Negativicutes bacterium
TCCATAAAAACGATCTCTTCCCTAGTAATGTTGTCCAAATGTACTCCGCAAGCCACGACGATTTGGCACTTAAGTTTCGCCGCAAACTGATGAGCAATTTTCTTGGCGACCTCGTCCTCCTTGTGACCCACCAGCGTCAACACGGAAGTTGAAGCACTGCTTTTTTGCGGGTCAGCCAGGCTTGGCCTCGGAGTGCTGAGAGCCACTGCTCCTAAATGGGGTCGATCACCGCCGGTAATAATCAGGCAGTAATCTTTGCCCATTCTGACCGCTTCCACTTTGATTGCGACCCTGCCAATTCTCTTCTCGACTACTTCATTCATTTCTCACCCCGCAAAACATTACATGCTTTGCATCGCGCATGATGTTTCACCCCACCGATTAAACCCTGCCACTTCCAGCCCGAAACAATTCAGAATTTTTCCGATGATATGCCGGTTCATGTCTTCGATGCTTGCCGGTTTATTGTAGTAAGTCAGCATCGGTGGCATGATCGTGGCGCCATAATCAGACAGTGTGCACATGTTTTTGAGGTGAATCGGGCTCAGGGGAGATTCGCGGGCGACAAGGATCAGTTTCCGTTTTTCCTTAATCGTGACGTCAGCCGCCCGCAGCAACAAGTTATCCGAATATCCGCAAGCAATCCCCGCCAATGTTTTCATGCTGCAGGGAACGACAACCATGCCTTCGGCTCTGAAAGTTCCACTGGCAATACTGGCTCCGATGTTTTCGATAGGGTACGCCACATCTGCCATAGCCAAAACTTCTTGAAATGTGTACTTTGTTTCATGCAAAATGGTTTTTTCTGCGCCCTGCGAAATGACCAGATGGGATTCATAGCCGGGATAGAGCTGAATCGCCCGTAATAGATCGATCCCCAATATTGCGCCGCTGGCCCCGCTCATGCCGATCAAGATTCTTTTTACCGGTCGGCCGATTAGCAATCGCTTGTTTCCATTCATGATGCCTTCACTCCAGTTAAAGTAATCCAGTAATTTTCCACCAGGATACTTCTACAACCACCGTGATCAGAAATACTACCACCGTAAGTGGAAGCCCCAGTTTTATAACTTCGCGATCACTGTACATACCACCCTCAGGCCCTAATCCGACCAAAATGTTCATATGGTGAAAAGGCAGCACCCAATGCATAGCTATGGCTGTATAGACCATAAGCGCGGGGACCAGCGGATTGATCCCGGCAACGGAGGAAAATCCGATCAGCGCGGGAACGGCTATCCCCATGACTGCCATAACACTGCCCAGCGCCATGTGCAGCAAAATAGCGATGGCAGTAACCATAATCGCGAAAATGAACGGGTTGGTCGGAACTTGTGACGGCAACACAACTGCAGCAATCCATTTATTCATTCCGGTAAATCCACCTACCCGGCCAATAGCCATGGCAGCTGTCAGAAAAAACAAAGTCTGCACAGGAACCTGCGACCAATGCGGCGGTTTTAATATGCCGCCAATGATGGGCATGCTCATTGCGAGAGCTACCATCAAAGTAACCCAACCCAAGTGGATGTGGTGGATAGAATCAGTTGTCCACAGTATGATGGCAAAGATGATCCAAAATAATGTTTTCTTTTCGATTCCATTCATGGGCCCCAGTGCCTTCAACTGTGCGGCAACCTCCGTCTTGTCTATGACAAAGGCCTGACTGGGTTTAAACAATTTCAGCTGAAGGATGCAGGTAATAACGCTGGCTACAATTCCTGGAATCGCCATATACTTGAGCCAGCCCAGCCAGCTCAGTTCTTGTCCGGAAAAGCCGACAGCTACAATATTAATTGTACTGTCGCCTGTCAGCAGAATCATGGAGACCGGCGCGGAACTGGCAAATACGGCCAAGCCGATGTTTGCCGCGTCTTTGGCTGGTATCGATGCGCTTTTGATAATGATCGCCATAACCGACATGATCAAGAAACACCGCGGCCAAGGATGCGGAATCAGAAAGCTTAAAATAAAACCGAGCATATACGCGGAAACGATAATACTGGTGTATGAGGAAACATATTTTATAATGAACTGATAGGCAATTCTCTTACCCAGACCAGATGCATTAACCGCAGCAGCAATCAGAAAACCACCCACGATAAGATACATAAGCGGACTAGTCCAAATCGAAAAGATTTGTTCATTAGGTGCAACTTTAAACAGCGCGAACCCCAGCAACATGACCAACGAGGTATACCCCGGTTGCGCCACTTTTGTCGCCCACCAAACAACGGTCATCAAACTCAGCGCCAAACATTTCTGACCTGCCGGCGACAATCCGGCTAAATTCATGTTCCAGATAAGCACTGCGACCAAAATCCCGGCGACGAACCCGATCTGGCTGCTATATTTTGACATTCATAATCCTCCTTGCAATGTGGCTTTGCTTGCGTGGCATAATCATAATTGGCCGGCGAGGTAGAATGCCGGGAACATTCTAAACCATTCTGTCGGTTTTTTCCTGCCCCCGGCCCCATGCCGCCCATTTTGGGCTTTTAAATTATTTGAACAGTTCCGGCGCAAAACGTGCAGGATCGACATCCATAAACTTGGCGCGTTCAAAACGATCTTTCAGTTTGAAGGGAACTGTGCAGTCAAAGATAGTCTTGCAGGAAATGCCTCGATCCGAAATACTAGGACTAAATTCGGGGCATTGCGAAGGATCCAGCGGATGGCAACGAACGCCCGGAATGAAGATTGTATCTACATCCCCTTGATAACGGGTATTCAAAGCCCACATTACATCGTTGCTGTCGAAAATATCGACATCCTCATCCACAAGGATGACGTGCTTCAACTCGGAGAATGCTGAGAATGCTATTAGTGCAGCTTGACGTTGGCGTCCTTCATCGGGCGGTATGCTCTTTTTGAATTGGAGAATCGCCATGTATTTTCCGCCACCGGAAGAATGAGCGTAAACGTTCAGCACGCGGCCTGGCAATGCTTTTTCGGTCATGGATAAAATGCTGGCTTCGGTTGGGATTCCAGCCATATTTACATGCTCTTCGCTCGGCCCGATGCAACTCTGCATGATGGGATTCTTTCTATGAGTAACCGATTTCACCTTGATAATCGGCAGCGATTGGTTGGCAGGACCGGTGTAGCCGGGGAATTCGGGCATTGCTTTGCCGGTATGGGTATTTTGATCTTCCACCACTCGTACGCCTGGAATTAATTCGCCTTCAATAACATATTCAGCATTTGCAATGGCTTTTGCTTTAATGGTTAGACAATCAGCCAGTTCGACTGCTTTGCCCCGCAGACTGCCAGCAATGCTTAATTCATCGAATCCGAGCGGAGTAGTTGGCGCTTCGAAACAAGCTGCAATTTCAATAGCCGGATCAACGCCAATGCTGATCGAGATCGGCAACGGTTTGCCTGCCGCTTCTGCTTTTTCTCTAAATACGCCAAGATGGCGGCCTGGAACAAAGTACATGGAAATTTCATCTTTGCTTTGCAAGCAGAGACGATGAATAGTTATATCCGATTCGCCATTTTCCGGATCGCTGGCATAACACATCCCAAGTGTAATGTAGGGTCCTGCATCTTCTGCCGTGTTTGTTGGAGCAGGAACCAATTTTCGAATATCAAAACCAGGATCCGTAGCATAGTGGACTACTTCCTGGCATAAAGCTTTCTCTTTGCCAACGGTAATCGGTGCGATCGGATTTGAAACAGAGTCTTTCAACAAAAAACCCAGTCGATCCGGTTTTGAATTGAGCATCAGCGCTACTCTTTCGCGACTCGCAAGTACGCCAATCGCGACCCGGGCGCCCGGATGCCCTTTCACATTATTAAAAATCATGGCCGGACCTTTTCTGGTCGGACGGGCAACAGTACCACCGGCGCCTACATGACGATAGACGCCAGAGATTTCCGCGAATGGGTCTACAAGTTCATCCGTTTCGATGAGTTGTCCGGGAACTGTTTCCAGCAGTTCCAGAGCGGACCGCAAATCATGGACTTCGGGTTTTTTAGTCTCTGTTGACATAAAGATTACCTCCCCTAGCTATTCTCTTTTCGTTCAAATCAATATTCGAACTATTGCAAGAATAGCATTGTATTTGAAAATTGGAGATTGACCGAACGAATGAAAAATGGGCGATATACATTTTATATCGCCCAAAAGTATTAGCATAAACAGAGGGCGTCTTGTCCCTCGCACTATGATTAACTATGATTAACGAAGGAGCTTTGCCAGGCAGTTAATCAGTTTGCGGCGAAGCAATTCTGATGGAATAAACCGGACCGTATAGTATAATGCAGCTACCATCCCATTCAGGCTAAGGAGGAACCCATGACTGACACATACCGCAGTGAAACGCTGTCCAATATCCAATTGCTTCAAGACATGCTTTCCGAACACTTTAATATTTTTCTAGTTCTGGTTGATCAGAATGTGCAGGAACTAACCCTGCCTTCCCAGTTTCCCCTATCTTGTTATGAAAATGCTTTAACGGACACGCATTGCAAAAATTGCCTCTCGATCTGTCTGTCAAAACATCAGGACGGCGAAGACGAACCCTTTCTTGGTCGTTGTCATCGCGGTCTTTTTTACACAGTTTTTCCAGCCAATATCCGCTACTTGATACCTGTTTATCTGATAGCCGGTTTTTCTGTGGAAGCTGAATGCATTGCCAAAACCGCACCCTTGCTTCAAGCCATTTTCAACCTGCCCATTGTACTAGACAGTTCATTCCAACAGCGGCCATATAAAAAAACTACGTCTTGCCCCGACAACACCTTGGGCCTAACGCAGCAGGAGCTGAATATTCTTCACTATGTGGTAAACGGACTGCCCAACCAGGATATCGCCACCAAATTATATATCAGCCTGAATACGGTAAAAACTCATATCGCCCATATTTTTAGCAAGCTCAAAGTTTCTAATCGGACGGAAGCATCCTTGTTTGTTCACAAAAATGGCCTGATCGAGATGCTTAAACGATGAAAAACCGTATTACGCATCCAATACCCATTTTCCTCTTTGAGCTCAAAAACAATATCATCGCTATATTATTCATTTTGGTTCTGATGACCGCCCTTATCACATTCATTATGTACAAACTCGTCGACAACAATATCACCAGCATTTTAGATCGGACCATTGTTGTAGCCAGAACAGAATATAACCGATTTTACCGGGAAAGCCTTGACTCGTTTTCGCTATTCAGTCATGGTCTGACGCCGCATGATCAGTCACTTCTGTACGAAATGGTCAAAAAATCATCCCAGTATGATTTTTGGCTGTTTGCCGCGGATGGCAAAATCATTGAATCCAGCGGTCAGTATCCATCGCCATTCTCTTCAGCATTATTAAACATCGCCGCGCTCTGCCGTGAACAAAAGCAGCCAATGTTTATTTCAGAGTTGTCGACGATTTCGGAACTGCATAAGTTCAATCGCAAATTGGGAGAAAAACAGGCCACGTTTCTGCCAGACCGCCGAATGGATGATTATGAAAAAACGCCTCTACTTTTCCAGGTGGTAGCTTTCCCGCTTTTTTCCGAAGCCCATCAACTTAACAGCATCATCATTGTCGGAAAAATATTAAATAACGACAATACGATTCCAGACAATATCAATCACCTGGTTCCAGGAACCAACTCAACTATCAGCGTCAGAAACGGCCTGCGGATATCAGGAAACATCAAAAGTTCCTCCCATGAGAGCTATATTGGAAAACTGCAGCAAAAGGAGCACATCGATGCTGTATACAATGGCAACCGATATTACGGACAAATTGTGCTGGATGACTTGAACGACAAAATCGTTTCCGAACCGATTGTAAACAGCCGCAAAGAAATTATCGGAGCATTAACAACCGGCTTTCCTTACCGGCAATTCGCTGATACTAAGAATAACATTGCACTCTCCATGGGTCTGATTGGATTTGTAAGCTTTTTGGTTGCTCTGGCCACAAACCTGACTTTATCGAGAAAAGGATCCCGCCCGCTTACCCACCTCTCCACCCTGAGCGGAGAAATCTCTCATGCGGAAAAAATCACAGCAGAGCATATTGATAGCCTAAAAACAATCGAAGCGGCAGAAATTTCTGAAATCTATGAACTGCAGCAGTCTTTCATAAAAATGACCTCCGCTTTGTATGAAAGAAATATTGAAAATGATGCCTTTATGACCGAATTGTCGCGAGACAAAGATGAACTTCATCATCTGACCAACAAATTGCATCTGGCAAATCTGGAACTGGAAAAAAGAGTCCATGACCGTACGCAGGAATTGCAGACCGCAGTCATAGAATTAACGGAATTAAACAAAATGAAAACTAAATTTCTGTCCAATATGAGCCACGAGATCAGAACCCCGTTGAATTCAATTGTCGGATTTTCCGATGTCTTATACGATGAATCGTTTGGCCCCCTGAATCAAAGGCAAAAGGAATACGTTCAGATTGTCCTGCAAAGCGCTAAACATCTACTTGACGTTATCAACGACATCCTTGACATGTCTATTATCGATCAAGGGCGAATCAATCTCCATATGCAACTAGAAGACCCTAATCAAATAATTTTTTCCGTCATGAATGTTACACGGCACCAAGCCGATCGCAAGCAACTGCAAATTTCCCTATCATTAGACGAGTCCCTCCCTCCGATACTATTAGACCCGGTCAGAATCAAACAAGTCCTGTATAATATAATCAACAACGCAATCAAATTCACCCCGCCGGGCGGATCTATTGACATTTCGTCGAAATATGATCAGCAGAAAGGAATAATCACTATTAAAGACACGGGTATCGGCATTCCCGAGAATGTGCGGGAAAAAGTATTTGATGAATTTTTCCAGGCTGAACACTCGTACAAAAAACTGTTTGATGGAGTCGGACTAGGTCTGCCGCTTTCACGAAAATTGATTGAAATGCACCAAGGGAAAATTAATCTCACAAGCGAAGTGGGTGTCGGAACAACCGTCTCCATTTCTATCCCCGCGCAGTTTCTGAGTTAGTCATCCATTTATTATTTTACAATCACGAAGGAGAACGAAGCGATGCAAGCTAAAATACTTCTCGTTGAAGATGATCCAAACAGCGCACTTCTTGTTAAAGACTTTCTGACACTGAAAGGGTTTGCAATCGACCATGTTAAGGATGGGATAACTGCCGTCGAAAGGATTGAAGATGCCTACTATAACTTGGTTATTCTCGACTTGCGTTTGCCAGGCCAAAACGGATTCGTCACTGCGGAAAAAATCAGGCAATCGGCAGCTGGCGCCTCGCTACCTATTGTAGTTCTGACCGCTTTTGCAGACACCCAGAATAAACTTCGCGCCTATCACTGCGGGGCAAATTTCGTTCTGCCCAAGCCTGTTAATATCAAAGAGCTTTATTATATTGTGAAAAATTTAATAGAGCTTCGAGTACACTCTACTATCGAGAATGCGGACAAAATTTGGGACTCAAAATCACAAGAATAACTGTCCCACTTCATTTTCTGTAAAAAAAGCCTTTTGCCGCGCACATTCCGCCTGGCAAAACTAATAGCAACTCGCAAAAATGGATTAAACACCATCTTGTTCTGAAAGGTGCTTTGCCGATGACAAACGTACCGGCCCGCCGCTGGCAAATCGATTTTTCGCGCGGAGTCGCCATCTGCTTGATGGCGTCGTTCCATTTTGTGTTTGACCTGAATTATTACTGGGATGTCCCAGTAAGTTATCAAAGCGGCTTTTGGTATTATGTCGGCAAACTGTCGGCGATCCTGTTCACATTCATCGCCGGGGTCAGCGCCAGTCTCAGCTCTCGCCACATCCGCCGGGGACTGGTGGTGCTGGGTTGGGGAGCGGCAATCAGCCTAACGACCTATCTGCTTGATTCGCAGACCTATATCCGGTTTGGCATCCTGCATATGCAAGGCAGCTGCATGCTGCTGTTCCCTCTGTTCAAATCCCTGCGTCCCGCCTGGCTAGCCGCAACGGGAACGGCCGTGTTCTTCGCCGGCCAATGGACGGGCGAGCTGACCGGACCGGCGTTTCTGCTGCCACTCGGCGTAATGCCGACCGGGTTCCAGTCACTCGATTATTATCCGTTACTGCCCTGGGCCGGGCTTTTTCTATACGGCGCAGCACTGGGCAAGCTGATTTTTGGCGCACAGCCGTCGCAAGCATCCCCTCCTCCATCCTGGGCGAGGCCGTTTGGCCTGGCAGGCCGTCACTCGCTGGCAATTTACCTGATTCACCAACCGGTGCTGATCGGCTTGCTGTGGGTCGCGAGCAATTTTTAGTACGGGCCTGCCTACTGCTTTAGGGTTTATGCTGGGTTTGTAGCCAAATATCAAAAACCCGGGGGGGCCATCATGCACTTTGTTGCAACCCGTGAAGAAGGCAACTACTCGTTCTCGCTTCCAGTCGCGCGCGAAAAGCTGTTTCCCCTGTTTTGCCCCCGCCGTGAACTGGAATGGCTGGCAGGCTGGCAGTATGAAATGCTTTACCCGTAGCGAATAAAATTTTGGCAACAGTTTTTGGAAGAGTTTTTTCAGAAGTAACACCTTGACGCAATACTATTCTTTTAATGCGTTTAGCAACACTGGCAGAGCGGGAGGTTATACAAACAAGATGCATGAATCGGCAAACTACCTAAGCGAGGCTGAGTCGTTGTTTGATCATCCGGCACAATGGACAAGTGCACGGGTACTCGAACCACTCCCCGGACTCGATCGCCCCCAGGTGTTCTCGCTCAGTGACCTGGCAGAGTTGCCGGAGATCCTGGCATCGCTTGCAGCAGCACAGATTGGGAGTGTTGCCGTGATCGGCATCAACCCGACTGCATTTTTAACTGCGGCGGCATTGCGGCACCAGAACTGCAAAGTGACGTTGTTGCCGTCTGGACGCGAGTCTGATGCGATACGGTCAGTATTGTCCAAAACTGCTATTGCCGACTTTTTTTCCCTTCGCGGGATTACGTTTCACCTCCACACCGCCAAACAACTGCGGGGTTCGCAGGTTCATTGCCAAAGCGGTTATTGCGGTTTTGTCTGCGAGGGGCGTTTTATTGAAGAAAGCAAAGAAGTTGGTTGCGTTTTGACAGCAGGCGGAGCGGTTTATGCCGATGCAGTAATTGCAGTAAATGTCTGAAGATCGCAAAAATCGAAGGTTATAGCACAAGCAAACCGAATAACCAATTCCGCTGTCGTGTCCGGTCTCGCCTGCTACTGCTTGAATTCTATGATTGCCATTTCAAACCACTTTCAATTAGTTCATCCACGGGCCGCACCCGACTGGTTCCATTTTTCTCATCACTGTTTCCGCCTTGCTTCGCACGATGCCTCACATGCCGTCAGTCCTGCACCAGATGCGTCCCCGCGAGATTACTATGCTCGATGCTTTCCGGTTATTTGACCGGTGGGTTTTTTTATTATATCCCAAAACAATCGCCCCCTGAAAAATAGTTTTTTATCAAAACACGGTGGCCTTTCCTCGTAAAAAAAGAGACGCCGCCCCTCTCCGCTTCGTTATCGCCGTGGAGTGAGCACGTCATTCCTCATTTCACTAATCATACGAGCCACCTATCTTTCCAGGGCGAGCTGTCGTCCTTTTTTGGTGCTTCGCCACCTGGCGAACATTTTCCTGCCTATCTTTGGGATTATATTTTCTCTTTGTGTTATACAAAAAAGAGTCCGCGTCGCGCGAACGCGGTCGGGACTCTTCGCTCCTTATAATACAGGACTTTGCCTTTGCCGGGCAGAAATTATGCGATAAGACTTCAATGCAAGGAATCGGGGGATAAATAAATGTATCGCTTGGCGATCATTGTTGCAACGTTAATCGTGATCGGTAACGCAGCGCTAGCTATTGCCTGGGCGCAGCCGGCGGCTGGAAAGTTCATCAGATTCGATGAAGCGGGACTTCAGCGTGGCATGGTGTTTTCCGCGAGTTGGCATATGAAGCAGCCCATCCTGTCGGTTGCCGACAAAACGGAAACCAGCAGCGGCGGCGCCATCAATGACTACGCCAGTCTGTCCCGCTACCACTGGCCGGATCCAGAAAAGCCCGGCGGCCTGCCCTATATTTACAAAGATGGCCAGACCAACCCCGAACGGGAGGACTTGAGCCGCTATGATGCGATACGGCTCGAAAAAATGGTGTCGGCGGTCACTGCTCTTAGTACGGCGTACTATGTCACCCGGCAGGATGAATATGCGCAGCGAGCCGTTTTATGGCTACGCACCTGGTTTATCCATCCCGCAAGCCGCATGAATCCAAACCTGAATTTTGCGCAGAGCATTCCGGGGAAAATGGCGGGCTCTCCCTATGGGATCATTGAAACCGTTGCATTAATCCAGGTCGTTGATGCGGCGATGATGCTGGAGGACTATGCCGGCTGGGAAAAAGCAGATCAGGCGGCTTTGCGGCAGTGGTTCCGCGCCTATCTGGACTGGCTTACAAAAAGCCCCTTGGGAATCAAGGCCAAAGCCAGCCGCAACAACCATGGCGTATGGTATGACGCGCAAACAGCCGCTTATGCCTATTATATCGGCGATACCGCCCGGCTAAAAACAATACTGGCTGGCAGTGCTCGCAACCGGATCCTGGAGCAGATTCTACCGACAGGCGAAATGCCGCTAGAGATGTCGCGCACCCGTTCGCTTCATTATGTTCTGTACAATCTAAGAGCCTTTATCACACTGGCCAGGCTGGGCGATAAGGTCGGCGTTAATCTCTGGGATTACGCAACGATGGATGGCCGGGGCCTAAAAAAAGCGATCGATTATGTCGTGCCCTATATTTTGGCGGAGAAGGAATGGCAGCTGAAAAGTATGGGGCCGGAAAAGGATCATAGCTCTGCGGTATATCTGGCGATGGCGGCACAGCAGTATCGCTCAACCCGCTATTCGATCGCCGCGCTTACATTGCTGGGAGAAACAACCGGTCATGAGGAATTGGCTGTCAGGACCTTTATCGCCCAGCCCTGGTAACGAAAAATGGAAAAAACACAAATTTGACAATTTTATGACACATTCTTGTCACATATGGAATATATAATAAAAACAGACGAAAAATCCAGTCGTGACTTGCGGTTTCAAGCTTCAGTCGAGTGTAAAGCGTAAGGGGTTGAGCAATAATGATAAAACAAGCACGCCAAGCAATCATTTATTCTTTGGTGGGGATTATGCTGAGCGGCATCGGCGCATCGGTCGCGCAAGCCGCGCCACCCAACCGCGACAACCGCCAGCGCCAGGAACACAAGAGTTCACACCAGCAACCGGCAAACCACCAACGCATGGAGCACCAACGCATGGAGCATCAGCGTATGGAACGAGAACGCATGGAACGGGCGCGGCAGGATAGAGAAAGACAGGAACGGCTGAACCGCCACCGCTGGGAGCATGAACGCCATGCCCGGGAAATGCAACGACGCAACTGGGAGTCTAACCGCGCCTGGCATGATCGGCAGTGGCTGGAAAATCAGCGACATCAGCAGGAATTGGCAAATATCGAGATATTAGCCGGCGCCTTGTTGTTATTCGCCGCGTTTGGAATGTAAACCGGTTGTTACGCTAGGAAAAGATAAATTATAAAAACCAAAAACGAGGGAGCGCTGAAACTTGCTGTTCAGACGCTCCCTCACTCTGTTTTGCGAGACGGTTTCATATCCTCATAACGCTTTCCGGCCAGACGAAAAACATAATCGTCGTCCCGTTCATCGATCGCAAGCACAAATACCACCTGCAAAACATATACTTGTTCCTTGATGACGGTAAATACAATCCGAATCCCGGCGTCACGAAGTTTTATCTCTTTACACCCGGCAAGATTGACATTGCGCTTTTTCCCCAAGGGTTTGCCGATTTCATCGGCGCGGGTTTCCAGCTCTGCCAGAGCTTTGTCGACCAGCAGGACTACCGAATGATCCAGTTTTTCATATTCCTTGGCCGCCGCTTTATGCAGCCGAATTTCAAACCGAGGGTTAGCCATTCGTTTTTTGTACCGACCGCCACGCCACGCTGTTGCCGATCGGGTCTTGGTTTATCTCTTCCAGTCGCGTCGTAAGACTCCGTGCATGCTCCGCTTCTTCAAGCTCCGCCAATCGGGCGTAAATTCTCAGATACAATTCATAGCCAAGGATGACGGTCTTGGGCTTTCCCTGTTTGCCTGTCACAAACAGCGGGCTGCTCTGGGCGCGATCGGACATGGCGCCAAATTTTTTCGCTGCCGCCGCTGCCGGGATCAGTTGTTCATCAGTAAACAGCGGCTTTTTCCCGAGATTCGGATGATTCATCACAACACCCCCAGCTATATTATACACATATTTTTACGGATTTTAATCCGTACTCATTATTTTTTTCGCCGGCCAAACTCGTAAAATCCTTGACGCCGTTCGATCCCGATCAGGCGCTCCACTGGCACCGCTTCTTGTTCCAGCGTTTTTCCCTGTTGCAGCATCGCGTCCAGCAGCTCGTGAAACTCGCTAAAATTTTCATTGTCACGCAGGCCCTGCAGCTTTTGTCGGTAGGCGGCGTCGAACGATTCGCCGTTTGCGGCGTAT
>JBGSKE010000210.1:0-5155 GCA_041741355.1 Negativicutes bacterium
AAGTTGAAAATAGGAATAGTCTTGGGCGGTGGTGGGGCCAGAGCTTTTGCACATCTTGGCGTACTTAAGGCGTTGGAAGAAAAAGGAGTTTTCCCGATATGATTTCCGGCGTCAGTTCAGGTGCTATTGTTGGCGCTTTTATTGCTTTTGGCAAGAAGCCGGATGAAATCGATCAATGCGATAAGGTCATTGCAATAAACGTCTTCCCACATGAGAAAACAAACAAAATCGGCAACTTAATTGAAGTTGCCAGACGAACATTTGAACTGAGTATCGGTATCGATAGAGAACTAGTGCAGAAGGAGTGCGATCTGTTAATCGAACCTGCCGGGTTGGCAGGCTACAATATTTTAGATACCAGTCGCGCCGAAGAACTATATAATATTGGATACGACTATTGCAAAAATGTTATCTGACATCGTTCTCATAGAAGGGAGGATGAGTGAAAGTGGCTCTGCCAAGAGAACAAATACTGAGCCAATTAAAAACTCAAATTAGAATCAACGGGCATGTCATTGGTGTCGCTGTGGGAGCAGGGATTTCGGCAAAATATGCGATTAAAGGCGGCGCCGATACCTTGTTGGCACTGAGCTCCGGTCGGTTTAGACAAATGGGACTGAGTTCTTTGGCCGGCTGGCTGCCTTTCGCTAATTCCAATGAGATGGTGATGAAATTTGCTGCGCAAGAAATTATTTCAGTCGCCAGGAATACTCCTGTCGTGTTTGGTTTGAATGCAACTGATCCAACAATAGAGTTGGATTCCTACATAGATTTCATTTCCGCGCAAGGCTTTTCGGGCATCAACAATTTCCCCACTGTGGGAATGTTTGACGGTCAATTCAGGGAAGCACTTGAAGAAGAAGGCCTATCTTTTGAGAAAGAGATCAAAGCTGTTGAAATTGCCCACAAAAAAAACCTGTTCACAATCGCTTTCGTTTTTGATATACAGCAGGCAAAGGCGATGCTGCAGGCAGGAGCAGATATCCTGTGCGCCCACCTGGGTTTGACTAAAGGCGGTTATATTGGTGCGAAAAAAGTGTTATCGCTTCAGTCTGCCAAAGAGGTAGCCAATGGGATTTTTTCCGTTTGCGACGAAGTGAACCCGGATGCGATCAAGATGATTTATGGCGGACCGGTAAAAACTCCCGTCGATCTAAGTTTTATGTACAACAATACAAAGGCTGTCGGCTATATTGGCGGGTCGTCATTTGAACGCATACCTTCGGAAGATGCAATCATGAATGCCACCCGAGCCTTTAAAGAAACAGGCCACATCGAGCAAAATCAGCTGCTACGCAAAATGATCGATGGCGTAAAGAAGCACTATGATTACATCGACTTTGTAAAAGAATATGTTTCACTCAATTACATGCATGAAATTTATTTCGCTGATCTAGCGAAAGTTGCCCATATATCCAGGTCGCATCTCAGTGGTTTATTTATGAAAGAGGTGGGCTGCACTTTTCCGGAATATCTGGCGCAATATAGGATCAATAAAGCGCAGGAAGTTATGAAGATTGGCAATGTGAAATTCAAAGAAGTTGCCAGTATGGTCGGCTTTAATGATTATGCACATTTTAGTAAAACCTTCAAAAAAATAACCGGGCTTTCGCCGGAATCCTATAAACTGCAACTAAAATCAGGCAAGAACTAACAGCAGCGTTGCGCGGAATCGAACATAAACACATAAACAGCTGACAAATGCACATGTAACAATTTTCTGAAATATCATATAATAATCTCGGGAATGTAGCTTCCAATACATCAAAAAAATGTAAGGGGGTCTTGAGATGGAAAAAGGAAAACGCTTTGTACATCCGAACGAGGTTGAAACGCAGATGTTCGACTGGGGTATCTTAAAGTGGCTAAGTGAACCGAAGACAACTGGCGCCGAAAGATTTAGCGCCGGCATCGTTATCTTGGAGACAGGAAAAGGCCACTCCCTCCATGATCATCCAGGTGTTGAAGAAATTCTCTATTGTATTTCGGGTGAAGGCAAACAAGTTGTCGAAGGCGAATCGCAGCCTCTTGTTCCCGGAATGCTGATTCACATCCCCCCGGGGGTTAAGCATGAAACTTACAATACAGGCTGCGAACAATTGAAACTTTTCGCAGTATACAGCCCGCCTGGGCCTGAAACCGAATTTGCAACTTTCCCTGATTGCAAAGTTCTGCCTCCAGGGCAACTGCCGATGCGGTAGAAGAAAAGTCGATTTCAATACGAGGAGAGATTGCGATGAAAACTGTTGCGATTGCCGGAACGTTTGATTCTAAGAGTCTTGAGTTTGGTTTTATTCAAGAAATTCTCCAAAGCCTGGGATTAAAAACTTTCATGATCCATACCGGCGTGTTTGAACCCAAACTGGCGGTTGATGTAACTAATGAAGAAATTGCCGCCATAGTAGGGGCTAATATTAAAGAGATCGCCGCGAACAAGGACAGAGGCGCCGGAACGGATGTGATTTCCCGCGGGTTGGAAAAATTGTTGCCCCAACTCTACGCCGCAGGAAAGTTTGACGGTATTATCTCCTGCGGCGGCAGCGGGGGAACCTCGTTGGTCGCTCCTGGCATGCGGGCTCTGCCGATTGGGGTTCCTAAGGTCATCGTATCGACGGTGGCAGGCGGCGATGTGTCGATGTATGTCGGCACAAGCGATATTTTCATGTACCCGTCTATTGTTGACGTAGCAGGGCTCAACTCCGTTTCGACAAAGATTTTCACTAACGCCGCCTTGGCTATTGCTGGCATGGTCAAGTTTGAAGCCGGCAAAGCGTTTGAGAAAAAACCTTTGATCGCAGCGTCGATGTTTGGCGTTACTACGCCTTGTGTCAACCAGGCTCGGGAGTATCTGGAAAAGCAGGGCTATGAAGTCCTGACTTTCCATGCCACAGGCACAGGCGGCAAAGCGATGGAAGGCTTGATCAAGGTTGGTTACATTGAAGGTGTTTTTGATATTACGACTACCGAATGGTGCGATGAACTGATGGGCGGCAACATGGCGGCCGGCGAACAGAGGTTGGAGGCGGCTGCGCTTGGTGGCGTGCCCCAGGTCGTTTCCGTCGGAGCGCTGGACATGGTCAATTTTGGACCGATGGCTTCTGTGCCAAGCAAATACAACGGACGAAATTTTTACAAGCACAATCCCACAGTGACCTTGATGCGAACGACAGTTGAAGAAAACAAAAAATTGGGATTAGCGATTGCGGAAAAATTGAATTTATGCCGATCCAAGGCAACGCTGTTTCTTCCGCTCAAAGGAGTTTCCATGATTGATGCCCCGGGACAGCCTTTTTACGGTCCGGAAGAAGACGCAATGCTATTTGCGACGCTGCGGGAGAACATAACCAATCCTTTGGTAGAAATCATCGCGATTGATGCAAACATCAATGATATTGAGTTTTCAGAGGCAGCGGCCAAGAAATTGGTCGAATTGTTAGCGGCAAAGAAACAGTAGGGGGCGAAGCTGATGCAAACCAGAAGTGAAGTTTTGCAAAAACTAAGAGCCGAAATATCAGCAGGGAAAATCATCGTCGGGGCGGGCGCCGGAGCTGGGATATCAGCTAAAAGCGGCGAGGCAGGCGGCGTTGATCTGATCATCATTTACAATTCGGGCAAATATAGGATGGCTGGACGCGGTTCTCTGGCGGGACTGCTGTCCTATGGCGACGCCAACCAAATTGTAGTTGAAATGGGCAGAGAGGTTCTGCCGGTAGTGAAACATACGCCCGTATTGGCAGGGGTGTGTGGAACAGATCCTTTCAGGATCATGGAAGTTTTCCTCAAACAGCTGAAAGAGCAAGGTTTTGCCGGTGTACAAAATTTTCCTACTGTCGGATTGATTGATGGCGTTTTCCGCGCTAATCTCGAAGAGACTGGAATGGGCTATGACCTGGAAGTGGACATGATTCGAACAGCCCATGAGATGGATATGGTTACCGCTCCGTATGTGTTTGATATCGAACAGGCTCGGAAAATGGCCAAAGCTGGCGCGGACATCCTGGTTGCTCACATGGGGCTGACCACCAAAGGGACCATTGGCGCAAAAACAGCTTTGACGCTTGATGATTGTGTAGGGAAAGTGCAGGCTATTTGCGACGCAGGCAAAGCAATCAATCCAGATATCATTGTTTTGTGTCATGGCGGTCCGATCGCTGAGCCGTCAGACGCGCAGTACATCATGTCGAACACGAAAAATGTGGAAGGCTTCTTTGGTGCGTCCAGCATTGAACGGTTTGCGACGGAAGTGGGCATTAAGCAGCAGACCGAAGCTTTCAAGGCAGTAAAGATGTAGTTGTTGAATACACGTGTTTCACATTCGCCTGGACTTCGGTTCAGGCGAATTTTTGTGTCAAACCATTGCCCCACACCTACCCGCACAAAAAGTCAGGAGAACATAACGTTAAATCTTCTATAATAATGTCAAACGGAAAGAAGTGAAACGGTTTGAACTGGATCGCCGGAATACAACATGCCATTGACTATATCGAAGAAAACATAACGCAAGAACTGGATTATGGCGAGATCGCAAAGCGAGCGTATTCTTCAAGTTTCCATTTCCAGCGCGTGTTCGGAATCCTTTGCGGTTATACGCTCGGCGAATACATTCGCGCCCGACGGCTTACGCTTGCGGCGATGGAGTTGGCGGCGTCCGACAATAAGGTCATCGAGGTCGCATTGAAATACGGCTACGACAGTCCCGAAAGCTTCGGACGGGCATTTGCCAAATTTCATGGCATTACGCCTTCACAAGCCAAAAATGCCGGCGCAAATCTCAAATTGTTTTCAAAACAATCCGTTAAACTTGTTATGGAGGGCGGTCTTGTTATGGATTACAGAATCGAAGCGAAAGAAGCGTTCACGGTCATTGAAAAAGTTAAAGCGTTTTCGACAACGGATGACTCCAACCTGAAAGAGATCCCGGAATTTTGGGCCCAGTCGAAAACCGACGGAACGATCGGAACGTTATGCGGTTACTGCGGTGGTTCGGCGTTTGACGGTCAGATTTTGGGTATATGCTATGGGGATGGATGTTCTGCGAACTTTTTGTACTCGATAGCTTCAGGTTACAATGGGAAAACGCCCGCGCCCGACGGCTTTCGGGTAAACACAATTCCCGCCAGAACCTGGGCGATATTCAAATGCAAAGGCGCTATGC
>JBGSKE010000211.1:0-5740 GCA_041741355.1 Negativicutes bacterium
GTGGTGGTAACCAAAATCCCCTTGCCCAGCCGGGTGGGAACCTGAAAAATCACCGAACGGACCAGATGATTCTGATCTTTGTCCAGGATCACATACTGGCCGCGTCGAGGAGTGATCCGATATTCATTCAGGCCAACCATAGCGGCGATGCGATCGCTGAACACGCCGGCGCAATTGATTACAAAGCGCGCCCGCAAGTCGCCCTGGTTGGTCTGTAAATGAAACTCTCCGCCGAAAAGTTCGATTGCCAGCACTTCTTCCTGCAGCCGTAGGTCGACGCCGTTGGCAAGCGAGTTTTCTGCCAGGGCTATGGCAAATTCATAGGGGGAGGTGACACCGGCATTCTCGCAGAGTAAAGCCGCAAGCACGGCGGGGTTCAGCTGCGGCTCACGCAGCAGCAGGTCCTGCCGATCGATGATTCGCAGACCGGTCACGCCGTTTTTGCGGCCATTTTCAAGTAGTTTTTCCAAGGTGGGCAGTTCCTCAGCGGTAAAAGCCAGCACCAGCGAGCCGGTTTGGCGATAACCAAAATGCAGCTCGTGGTCCAGTTGTTCATAAAGCCGGTTGCCGGCAACACAAAGGTCCGCTTTCAGCGTACCGGGTTCATCGGCGTAACCGCCGTGGACAATGCCGCTGTTGGCTTTGCTGCAGCCGCGGCAGACATCGGCTTCTTTTTCGATGACGCAGACACGCAGCCGGTAGCGCGATATTTCCCGGGCAATATTCAGGCCCACTACACCGGCGCCAATGATGCAAACGTCATACGAGTTTACGAGTGCTCTTATCATGGCGTCAGGATCTCCCCGTCCAGCAGATTGAACGAGATGATTTTTGTCGTCGCAGTGCGACCTTGCTCCCCCTGATTCAACCCGACCTGCACCTTCAGCAGTCCTAAGGCATCATCTATGACTGCCGCTTTGCGCCACCAACGCGAGCTGACGCTGCGCGACACCTGTCCCAGTTCTGTTGGCGACAACAAAGACTCCAACGAATATTTTTTCAGCAAGTTGCCTTGTTCGTCATAAAAAACGATCACTTCTTCGCCATAACCGACCGAATAATAGTTGTCAAACGTTACGACCCGCCAGCCGCCATTGGCGACCAGCGCTGTAACCGGCGATAACTGATTTTGCAGCGGTTGGCGCCAAAGTTCAATCCAGATGGCTTTGTTAGCACTGCCTTTGTTCACCGACATCGTCCCGCTGCATGACGCGAGGCTGGTCGGACTGACCTTGGTGGTCACTGTGAAGCGGGCGTCCTTGGCCGCCGATTCATAAGTGACAATAGGTTTGGGTGGCAGCCAGGAGTCGGCGTGAGCGACAGTTGAAAAACCCAAGCAGACTGCGGACAGAGCCAGACAGCAGAAATGACGCGAAAAATTCATGGCTAATTCATGAACGGCATATTCATTTTCTGATAGCCGCTCGGCACTTCAAACATCGTAGCGGTAGGTTCTTCAAACACCAGATTTTTGAATACTGTGACGGAATCCTTGGATTCGGTTTTGATCGGAAACAGGTTGTTGTCCTTGAGCAACCAAATGAAGTGAGTACTGCGGTCATTGCCCATCAGATGCGTAATCCGGTATTTGTCGGCCAGATGCCCTTCCACCATTTCGGTCAGCAGGTAGGTTCGCTCAACCTCCGTCGGCGATTTTTCGCCGCTGGCGATTGTATTGCCCCCCATACCGGGACGCATTGCAATTTCCATATACATTTTCTCTTTGGTCATAATATTCCAGATCAGTTTTTTGTCCATCCTTACGATGAGGATCATACCGGGTTGTGCTGCCGGTTCCATCCGCTGCGCCCAGAGCGAATACGAGACCCAAATTTTGGACTGGGTGGAGCCTTTTTTGTCGGTGGTTACGATGTCGGCAGAGTAGCCGGCGGCGGAAGCAACCGCGGTGATAGCCAAAAGAGTCAGGCAGAGACAGAGAACCAGCAGCATTCGGGTACGCAGATTTTTCATGGTCAACCTCCCCAACGTATTTATTAAAGAGTGAGTTGCCATTTGTATTCTGGATTTTAAGCAGCAATTCCTTTGTCGGCGCGAAAAAAGATAGGCCTCATTTTCGCGAATAAACCAGCAGTGCCAGCCAGATCAGGCCGAAGGAAATGGCGTGCGCCGTGGTAAATGGTTCATGATAAAGGAACACGCCGCTAAGTAGGGCGATGGTCGGCGACAGATATTGAATGAAACCAAGCATGGACAGCGGCAGCTGATTGGCGGCGTTGGCGAACAATACCAGCGGCAGGGCCGTTACGATTCCTGCGCCAACCAACATGGCGGTTTCAAATGGCATGGTCGAGCCGAATACGCTGCTGTCGGCAAAATGCAGCCAAGTCAGATAAGCCAGCGTCAACGGCGCCAGCAGGCCGGTTTCCAGAATGATGCCGGTCGTTGCGCCCAGGCCTAGCGTTTTCTTGCACAAGCCGTAAAGTGAAAAACTGATGGCAAGCGACAAGGCCACCCAGGGAAAACTGCCGAAGTGCAGCACAAGATTCAGCACGCCGCAGGCTGCCAAAAAGACGGCGAAGTATTGACGGCGCGACAGTGTTTCTTTCAGCAGCAGAACGCCGATCAATACATTGACTAGCGGATTGATGTAGTAGCCCAGACTGGTTTCGACAATCCGATTGTCGTTGACTGCCCAGATGTAGACCAGCCAGTTTACGCTGATCAGCGATGCGGTAGCCAGGATACCGAGCATTTTGCGCGGCTGGGCCAGTACAGACTTTGTTTCCTGGCGAAACAAACCGATTCGCCGGGTGATGACCAACAGGATCAGCAAAAATAATAATGACCAGAGGACGCGATGCGAAAGAATTTCTAGCGCCGACGCCTGTTTAAGCAGCTTCCAGTAAATTGGCAGCATGCCCCAGAGCAGATAGGCGCCCAACGCGGAAAGGATGCCGCGGGTTGGCAGTGATTTCATCATACACCTGCTTGTTAGAACCTACAGACTGTAGTATGGTTTTCTGTAGTATCCATGTAATATTTTTGTAGTATCTCTGTAGTATAACTTCGTCGTTATTGTAAATCCGGGCTCTGGGGTTGTCAAATTTTTCAGGATGGTGTATTTGTTTAATTTTGGGGTGGGTATTACAATAGAATTGATAGTAGCACAATGGGCTCTCACTGGATTGGCGAGGAGGAATTCTGTTGCGGCGCTTGGGACTGAAAAAACTGAAAAAGTTGCTGGCGAGTCTGGGTTTGTGTTTTGGTGCGGCGGCGATCGGCAGCGCAGTTACCCGGCCTGCTGTCACCGGCTGGTACGTGACGGTGCAGAAACCTGTGTTTTCGCCACCGAATGAACTGTTTGCGCCGGTTTGGACATTGCTATACTTTTTGATGGCAGTGGCGCTTTATTTGGTATGGCAAAAACGGGAAGATGGAGTGCGAGATAACTTGGCGCTGCAACTTTTTGCGGTGCAACTTGCGCTGAACGTTTTCTGGTCTGTCGTATTCTTTGGCCTGCAGTCTATCGGCGGCGGTCTGGTTGTGATTGGACTGCTCTGGTTGACACTGTTGGCGACGATCCGGCGGTTTTGGCCCATTTCCAGAATTGCCGCTGCTTGCCTGAGTCCTTATTTCCTCTGGTTATCGTTTGCCGCGGTACTGAATTTTGCCATCTGGCGATTGAATCCTTAATTTGAAATTTGATAAGCGAACTATACAAGGGAGGTTGCAACGATGTTTGGTCTTGGCGGAAAAAAACGGCTTCAATCCTGGGTGGTGGCGCTGGCATTGGTTTGCCTGACCATACTGCCGGTACCCGCCTCGGCGGCGGTGGAGCTGCCGGTGGCGCCAGTAAGCTTTACAACGCAGCAGGCGGCGGTCGAGTACTATCTGGCGTTGGTGGAACAGCTGGACGTGACGACGGCGATCAGCAAATCGGTGTTTTATTCCGGGCCAGGCAACCGCAAATTGGCTGAAGTATACGCAATCGCCGAAGATAAAACGACGCTGGAAATGACACCCGGCGGCAAGTACCTTGATGACCTGAAACTGTTCGAACAGGGCAGTCCGCTAAAACCGGATCAAGCGACGCGGGTCTGGTCACGGTTGTCGCAGCGCTATGCCCAGCAGGCGGCGGGCGATGTGTTTTGCTTTGTAACAGGGGCCCGCCCTTCCGGGGTGTTTACGACGGTTGAACTGCCGGAATTGAAAAAAAACCGCAAAGTCGGGAACTTATACAATGTCTCCCGAATATGAAATCAGGATTCCCCATTTTTATTGCCTGGAATATGAGGAGCGCGGGCGTGTGATGGTGCTGGAAATCGATTTTCGCGATCCGGTGCTTTATCTGGACAGGGCACTTGTGACTAACTGGCAAGAGCCGGATCATGAACTGGAGATTACTTCGGCTGATAAAGCCCGGATATTAACCAACGTCTATGATTATCTGGTACGGCAACGCGGGTTCGACAAGGTGGAACTGGACCTGTCATGACGGCTTTTCAACTGAAACTGTGGGCTTGCTTGTTCATGCTGGTCGACCACGTAGGTGTGGCGTTTTTTGACGACAATTTGGCGATGCGTGCTATCGGTCGCCTGTCGATGCCGATTTTCGCGTTTCTGCTGGTGGAAGGGTTTCGCCACAGTCATAACCTGACGAACTATTTTGGCAGGCTAATTTTGCTGGGATTGCTGTCGCAACCCATCTATATGTTCGCCTTTCCCGACTATCCCGGTCTAGGGTTGAACATTTTATTCACATTGGCGCTGGGACTGCTGATGCTGTACGGTTACGCAAAAAACGGCAGCGCCTGGGTTGTGGCGATGGCGGCAGTGGTGGCAGAAATCGCCAATCTCGACTATGGCAGCTTTGCGATTCTGCTGATTTTTGTGCTTTATCGTTGGGACGGCAAAAACAAAGGCGAACTGCTGCGCTTGTTGCTGCTGCCGATTGCCTGGCAGGAGTCCAGACGACTGATTCATGTGCTCAGCGTAACGGGACTGGGCAGCCCGGAACTGTTTCTGCCGCTACTACCGACATTTGTAACCGGTGCGCTAGCCTGGTTTGCCGGGTTCTTCATTGCCGCCTACAATCGGCAGGCAGGTTGGCAGGGGAAATATTGGTTTTATCTTTTTTATCCGGGCCATCTACTGGCGATTGGCTGGCTAAAAGCGTTATTGTGATGCTGCAGGATTAGGCGGCTACCCGGCAGAATCCTATCTGTAGAATCAAAGCGGAAAGGAAGGGATGGCGATCGACAGCGAATTTTATCGGCAATGCCTGCCGTTTGCCCGGGGCGAAGTTGCCGCAGACTTGGTAATTCGCAATGCCCGGCTGGCCAATGTTTTCTCGCTGGAATACGAACTGGCGGATGTTGCTGTGGCGCGGGGAATTATCGTTGGCGTGGGCAAAGGGTACGCCGGGGGGGAAACCGTTGATGCCGCCGGCCAAGTACTGATACCGGGGATGATTGACGGCCATGTGCATGTGGAAAGCTCTCTGCTCTCGCCGCAGCGATTTGCCGAAGCTGTGGTTCCACTCGGAACAGCGGCGGTGATGGCAGATCCGCATGAAATAGCCAATGTATGGGGACAAACCGGCATCGCGGCGATGCAACAAAATGCGCAGGGGCTGCCAATGGATTTTTTCTGGGCGGCGCCTTCCTGTGTGCCGGCATCGGATTTCGAAACCTGCCGCGAGCCGCTTACGGCGGCGGAGCTGTCCGCATTGTTCGAACAAGGCTTGTGCCAGCATTTGGGCGAGATGATGAATTTTCCA
>JBGSKE010000212.1:0-8333 GCA_041741355.1 Negativicutes bacterium
CATGGTCATCATGGCGCTTTGCAAGGTAAGCGCTGAAGAAACCAAACGCAATGAAGCCGAAGAATCCTACTAAACAAGGGAGTGAACAACCTTGGACAACAAGACTTACAGACTTCCCGACGGTCGGCGGCTGTGGGTCGATCCGGGGATCGGCGGCGAGACATTCTTCACCTACACCACGCGCCGATCAGGATGGGGCCGGCAGCGGTACAAATCAAACTCCCTGCCGCTGCGGCAAAGCCGCCAGGAGGCACAGGCCGACCTGGACCTGTACGCCCGGAAAAACAAACTCGAAACAGACGACTCCGGCGCCCTGATCAAGCTGAAGAAATTCGACCCCGATCCGGCGGCCTAAACAACAAAACGAAGGAGGAAACCACCATGAAATCCAATGAAATCCGAGGCCACATGCTCCTGAAAAATGTCAGAAGCAGCGATGTCGCCCGAAAAATCGGCGTGAGCGACGCAGCCGTCAGCCAGGTCATCAGCGGTACAGCTGTCAGCGCCCGCATCAGTGCGGAAATCGCCCGCGTCATCGGCAAACCGGTTTCCGAAATCTGGCCAGGGCGTGCCGCGTAGATGGATCTGCGCAGCAGCTACGACGAAGCGGTCAAAAAAGCCATATCCCGATTCTTCAGCGCCAAGACGGACGAACCGGTATATATCTTTGGCGCCACCGTGGCCGGCCGGAAACTGTTTGCCATATTGACCGCCCAGGAATGCCGGGACGCCAAAATCAAAACGGAACGCAACATCGGCGCAGCCGACGGCAAATATGGCCTGACAGAACATAAACACCAGATACAGGAAATACGCAACGATCCGAAACGGCGCGCGACCATCCAGTATTTGCGCGGCGTCCGCCAACAAGTGCGGGCGCGGGAGAAACCGGAAAAGATGGAACGGGGCGAAAAATCGCCGGCAAGGCCAAGTCAGCTACCAACTACCGAAGCCTGAAACCGTCCCATCTTTTTCAAGTATTCGCCGATTAACAAATTAATCCTGCACAAGCCCTTGTCAAGACTTTACAACAACAATATAAACCTTCCAAAGGAGGTGTGCAACGGCTATGTTTAAACAAAAAAATGACCGGGACCGGGAAAAACAACTGGACCTTTTTGCCATGATCGAGGAAATCAATTGTGAAAAATTAGCCAAGCCGGACTTTCAGGTTGAGACGAAACCTTTGGGCGTCCGAATTAAGGAGGCTATTTCCAAGTCCATCAGCAAAAGCGAGCTAAAGCGGTACGAGATCGCTGGAAAGATGGCGGAGCATTTGGGAACGGAAATCACGGACAGCATGCTCAACAGCTGGACTGCCGAGTCCAAAGAAGGTCATCGCATGCCGGCGGAATACTACCCTGTTTTTTGTAAGATTGTGCAAGATTTTTCCGTGCTGGAAATCCTGGTAGCTGCAGCCGGTGGGCGCATGACAAAAACAAAGGAACTCTATTATTTGGAAATGGGAATGTGGCAACAGGCGGAAGAAAACGCCCGCAAGGAAAGGGCGAAATTGCGCCGCGAATGGGAGCGCATGCAGGGGGTGGCGAGGTGAGCCAATGCCTGTGCACCGGCACGATCCGCGCCGGCATACTGACCCTGAAGTACATGGAGGATGGCCGCATCGTCGTCGTGGCGACACCGCTGCCCCGCCAGGAAACCCACCCCCGCCCGCTGCCGGAAAGGACGGGCCCGCCATGCCGGAAACCCTGCTGAGCGTATCTGACACAGCGGCGCTGCTGGAAATCGGTGAACGCGCCGTACGAAAAAACGCCCTGTCCGGCCGCTACGGAACCCTGCGGTATATTGACTCGGAAAGCGGCTGCGGCAAGAACGGCAAAGCGATCCGGATCTCCCTGGACGCGCTGCCAGCCGAATATCAACTGAAATATGTTGAAGAAAACGGCCTGGGCGCTGTGGCGGAAAAAGCCGCTCCCGCCGACTACGAAACCGCCCCGGCCTGGGCGCGGCAGCGGGCGGGGCAAAGCTACATGATCCTGACAGCTTACGAATCCTATATGGCCGCCCCTGACGCAGGAACCAAGACTGAGCGAAGCAGCCGCTTCATCGCAGGCTGGAACCTGGCCCATCCGGACGACACTGTTTCTCGCAGCACACTGCTGCGCTGGCAGGCCGGGTATCGCCGGGAAGGCATGACGGCCCTCCTGCCCCGCTACGGACAGACCAAGGGGCAGCATTTCACCCTAAGCACCGAACTGTTAAACGAGTTTATCTGCTGCCTGGGGCAAAAGGCATCGCTGGCCCAATGTCATTATTATCTACAGATGCTCGCTGCCGAAAAAGGATTGACCTGCCCCAGCTACGACACCCTGCGCCGCGTTGCGCTGGAAATACCAAAGGCTGTTCTGGTGGCGATTCAAGACGGCAAAAAAACGTTCTATAACAAGGTTCAAACCTATACCCGCCGCGACCCGGAAAGCATCCGGGCCGGGCAAGTGTTCGTGGGCGACCACCGGAAGTTCGATTTCTTCATCCTAGGCCCGCGCGGCACGTGGGTGCGTCCTTGGGTGACGGCCTGGCTGGATATGCGCAGCGGAAAGCTGGTTAGCTGGCTGGTCACATTCTCGCCCAACACCGACACCATCATGTCCACGTTCGCCGAGGCGGCGCTGGACCCGGCTATCGGGCTGCCGCGCGAAATCTACATCGACAACGGGCGCGACTATTGCAACGAACGGTTTGCCGGGCACGGATTCCGCGAGAAACTAAAAACCACCCTGGAATCCGAAAAACAGCGAGTAGTTCCCATGCTGGAACATCTGGGCATCATCGCTCACTTTGCCATCCCGGAAAACGCCCGCGCCAAAACCATCGAGCGCGTTGCATTCGGAAACATGTCGAAATGGTTTGACCCGTGGTTTGCCACCTACTGCGGCCGCAACGCCGCCGAGAAGCCGGAAACCTTAAACGACAAGTTAAAAGGCGACGCCAATAAAATCAAGTACAATGTCACGCTGGAGCAGCTGACGGAAATGTTTGACGGCTATGCCCGCCATATCTACAACAAACGTGTATCCGAACGCGGACGCGGGCGCGAAGGCGAATGCCCGGACGAAACATTTATCCGGACCCGCCTGCCGGTTCGCCAGACCACCGCAGCCGTGCTGCAGCATTTTCTGCAGAAGCAGACCGGCCGCTACCGCGTAGGCCGGGGCGGCATCACCTTCCGAGGGCGGGAATATTACTCGCCGGACATGATTCTTCACAAAGGCAAGGACGTGATCGTCAGCTGCCGCGCGAGCGAACCGGACAAAATATACGTTTTCGACTTGGACGAACGCCCCTTGTTCACAGCGTCGCCGCTCGAACTGGTCGACGCAATGCATGCCACTCCGGAAGAAATGCACGCCGAGGGATCGCGCAAGTCGGCTGAATGGAAAACAGTCAAAGCCCACCCGGTATTCCAAGCGGCGCAAAACGGCGAAGCCCCTAATATGTCGCAGATCGTGGCCCTTTCCAAAATATACGGGCATCAATCACCGGACCCGAGACCCACCACTGTCA
Source organism: Negativicutes bacterium (assembly GCA_041741355.1). Lineage (GTDB taxonomy): Bacteria > Bacillota > Negativicutes > UBA1444 > UBA1444 > UBA1444. The sequence continues at coordinate 3,526 of JBGSKE010000212.1, forward strand.
CGGAAATGGTCCCGGCCCCTATCGCGCTTCGGGATGCGCTGCGCTACAACAACCAGCAACTAGCCACCGGAACCGACGGAATGAGCGTGTTCGAGCTCATGGCGGGGGCTAAAATCGAAAGGCGGAAAGGAGAATGACAACAATGGATGAACAGGATCAAGTCATGATGAACGAGGTACGGGAACGAATCAACGCACTATTGGCTTCCGGAGAACTGACACAGACGGCGCTGGCCAAACAATCGGGGATTTCGGGCGGGGCCCTCTCCGCTTTTTTGGCGGACAGCTATCGCGGCAGTAATGAAAATATCGTCAAAAAACTGCTGCCGATGCTGGAGTCGGCCAAAGCCAGGGAAACTGCCGTGCTGGCGGTAAAGGAACCGGAGATCATCGAAACCGAGGCCATGCGTGAAATGTGTTTCGGCTTGCAATATGCATCGGACAGAAACGACGTGATCGTGATTTACGGCGCGCCGGGAATCGGCAAAACCGTTACCATTGAAAACTATGTCAAAAACAATCCTAACGCCCTGTTTGCCACCGCCAGCCCCAATATTCGCAGCGGTCGGGACATTATGGAAGAGCTTTTGGAAACCATGAACAAAAAGGCCGAAGGCCGCAACCGGTTCCTGGAAAAGAATATCGTCAACCTGCTTAAAGGGTCAAACCGGATGATCGTTATCGATGAAGCCCACTTCCTGCGCCTGGACGGTTTGGAAACCCTCCGCCGAATCTATGACGCGACGAAATGCCCGCTGGTACTGGTGGGGAACCCGAAGATCATGGAGATCATTACTGAAAAAAACAAGACCGTCACTGGGCAGTTTTTCTCCCGATCGGTGCGGATCGCGCTCGAAAGCAAAGTGCCGATGGAAGATGTACGCGGCATTGTCCTGCAAAACGGGGTCAACTTGACCGAGGACTGCCTGAAGGAATTGCATAGCGTCGCCAACAAGATCGGCGCGCTGCGGATTATGACCAAGCTATTTCTTTTCGCCTGGACCATCGCAACCAGAAAAGGCGAAGGCGTATCGCTGGATCATATCCTGGCCGCCAAAAAGGTCATCGTCAGCGTGTGATGCGATGGCGGCGCGACGAAGGCGATTTAACTGCGACGGTTGCCGCCGGGCCGGACCCGGCTGCAACTATGACTGTGAAGTTGCAAAACCGAATGAAAGCGAGGCGGCGACCGTGAAAAAGGTTCTTGTGATCAAGCACATCAAAGAAGTGACTAATATCGCCTACCCTGTACGCCGGCCGGGAATTTGGGATCGGATCGCCGGCTATTTCGCGAAAATCATCAAATTTTAGGAGGAATCACGATGGCCACAGCAAGAAAGCGTTTCGACAATCCGGCCCTGAAAAGCTGGGAAGAAGCGGACCTGCATCTGAAGGAAATCGCTGAAATCGACATCCAGCTGCAAACGATCGAAGCCGGCATGAACCTGAAGATATCGGACACAAAACTGGCGGCGGAAATGGAAGCCAAACCGCTGCAGGACCGCAAGGAAAAACTGTCGCTGGAGATCAAGGACTTTGCCGAAGATCATAAATGTGAATTTGCCGGCAAAACCAAGAACCTGAATTTCGGCAAATGCGGCTTCCGCCAAAGCACGAAGATCCTGATTAGCAAAATCGCGTCCTGTATCGCCGCGCTCAAGGCCAAAGGGCTGACCGACTGCATAAAATCCAAGGAGGAAGTCAACAAGGATATCCTGCGGACCAAGTCGGACGACGTGATCGCATCCGTCGGCGCCCGCAAAAAAGTCGAAGATGTTTTTTGGCTGGAACCGGATTATGAAAAGCTCAAGTAACGCGGCCTATATTCCCGCCCGAAAAGGCGGCAAGGTGGTCGCCGGACAGCTGGCGCTGATCCATGTGGCCAAAAAGGAACTGGCGCTTTCCGACGAAGATTACCGGGCCATTCTGGGACAGTACGGCGTAAACTCCTCCAAGGACCTGACCATGGCCGGATTCGAAAAGGTCATGACGCATCTGGAGCGGCTGGGATTTCGCAACAGCCGCCCGGACAAGCAGCCGGCCCGCGCGCCGGTCCGGGATGCAAACGGGCCGCCCTATCCTGCGCAACTAAAAATGCTGGAGATCTACTTCGACCGGCTGGGCTTTGATGGCGCCGATCGGCGGCAGGGATTCTGCCAGCGGATGATCAAAAAAGCCTGGCCGCAAACCCGCGCGGAAGCGAACATGGTGTTCGAGGGACTGAAAGCCATGGTTGCACGAAATTACAAGAGACAGTAAAATGAAAGGTGGTGACGGTGACGGATAAGGAAATCAGAGCCCAATTGGCAAAAGAAGTCCGGCCGGAGGACTTGCGGGACGCGCACCCGGCGACGCTCCAGGTCATCAACGCGATCGGCGTGGATGCGTTTGTCGAGATGTCCCACGTTGCCGGCGGCGTCAGCATCTACGTCCCAAAGTTCGAAAGCATGATTGCCTCCGCCAGAAACCGGCTGATCATCCGCGAGTTCGACGGCGGGAACTATGCGGCCCTGGCGATCCGGTACGGGATATCGGAAGTGTGGGTCCGGCAGATCGTCAATCAGCAGCGCGTCCGGGACAATTCCGTTTCGCTGTTCGATGAACCGGAGACGCAGGCCGGTTAAGTAAAATCACAAAGAGGATTGCAAAGGTAAATTCCTGAACCGCTGTAACTATAAGCTTTCGGGCTGGTATAGGAAAATACTGTTGTAGAGAAATCTACAGCAGTATTTTTTTATTTTCCGGAGGCGATGATATGGCGCTGCTACTAAAAAAAGCCTGCGTGTTTTTGGTGGGCCTGCTTTATGAAAACGGCAGCCCTTCCCGGACCGGACTGTCGGCGCTGGTGCTGATGATCGTTCCCCTGCTGGCCGTCCTGATCCTGACGGCCTATCTGGCTGCGACCGACAAGGCTTTTCCCTATTACAAGGATTTTGTGGAGACCATGCTGTGGATGGCGGCGATCGGAGCCAGCCTGCTGGGAGCCAATAAAGCGATTTTGAGTAAATTCGCGGCGCCGGAAGGAAAGCCGTTTATTAAAAATCCAGGAGGCGATTTGAATGAAACTCGTATATAACCGGGAAACTCAGACCATCACAGCCTTGTTCGACGACGGAACGGTGGCCGCAAGCTACGAATGCCGGGACGATTTTTGGGCCGGAGAAAACGACGAAGGCCAGCCGCGCGCGTCCCTGCCGGACGGTGACTATATCGTCAGCGCGGAGGAACCGCCGGCTAGAAACTGCGAAGCTTTTGGCACATTTTTCATCAACACGGGAGATCCGCGCGAACGTGTAATCCATGGCGGCGGCAGTTCGCTAACTGATCCGTTCGCCCCGCGCCAGGGCTGGACCCCGACGCTGGGGTGTCTACGCATGCAAAACGAAGACGGCGAAGCTCTGTCCCGCCTGATCATCGACGCGGGGAACACTGTCCCTCTGGAGGTGCGACCGTGCTGAACGACAAAATCATCATGCTCGCCTGCGCCCGCCTGGCGTCGGAAATTTGCGGCGTCCCGGCCGAATGGATTTACAGCCAGTGGGCCCACGAATCGACAAACGTCACGCCGGGCGATCCCGACTGCGGCAAGCCTTTTCGTTCCGCCCTGGCGCGGGAACAATTCAACTTCGGCGGCTTGACGCAAGTTGAGGGAAACGACACGCCGCAACCGGACGGGCGCTTCTATTATATGAAGTTTGCATCGCCGGAAGAATACGCCGACTATTTTGGCCGCTACATCAAAAAGTATTTTCCGACCGCAGCAGCGACGCAAACGCTGGCCGACTATGCCCATGCGCTGAAACACGAAACGGACCCGGACACCGGCGAGGAATACGCCTACTACGGAGATTCGGAAGAAAACTATCTGGCGGGAACGCTGGAAGCTTACAAGGAGGCGTTTGATGATGTTTGATTGGATCTTGGGCCCCGGATTGAAACTTGTCGGCCAGATCATGGTGGGCGGCGGCGTTCTGATCGCGTTGGCGGGTGCGGCGCTGTGGGGCCTGTTCCGAAATGTGGGAGGCGTTTAAACGTGCCTAAAATGGATCTCATTTTCGTTTCAAGCGGACGACATCCGGAAACCGAAGCCCTGATCCGCAAAGCTACCGGCAGCCGGTTCGCTCATGCGGCTCTGGCGATCGACATCGACGGTAGTCGCAGGATCGTCGAAGCGGTCCGCCCGGCCATCCGGTTTTCGGCGTCTAATTTGTTTGACGATGCAGCAGAATTGCAAACCATTTCCATAGAGATTTCGGAAGAGCAGCGCCGGGCCGTTGCGGAAAAAGCCCTATGGCTGGCAGGGCAACCATACGGCGTCGATGATTGCCTGATCGGCGGGACCAATGATGTATTGGGCGCAAAAGCCGCCCATTTCCTGGACCGATTCATCAATGATGACCAAAGTTTCAACTGCAGCGGCCTTCAGACTCTCCTGGTGCGCGAAGCCTTCCCCGGTTACATGAATGGGGCGAACGCCAGCACGATAACGCCGGAAGCTGCCCGGCGGTATGCAATGGAATATTTTAAAGAAACTTAAAAACGAAGGAGGAAAAAACATGAATCAAATCAAGTCCAAAATTAATGCCAATGCCAAGCGGATCGACGGACAAGTAGTTGACGCAGGCAAAGTGTTCGGCATGAAACCGAATACCGCCTGGATCGTGTTCAGCGTCATTGCGGCGCTGGCCATTGTCGGCGCGGTTGTGATTTTCAAATGATGGAGAAAGCAAAGACAGCCTGGAGCATTTTTGTCCAGGCTGCCGCCCTTTGCCTGATCGGGCTGCTCATCTGGTACGTGCTGCAGATCGC
>JBGSKE010000213.1:0-2971 GCA_041741355.1 Negativicutes bacterium
GAATTCCACCAAACCGACTCGCACCCGCAGCATAAATTCAAATGTCACTTTGTCATAAACTATCGTGGCGCTACGGCTGCAGGCATCGTTGCGGTAGGCAAAAATTCGGTGCAGGAGGCCTTCCTCGTTCGCTGCGTTGTCCAGTGTAAAACCGTTATAAACCGGCGGCAGGGACAGCAGGTATTGCTGCCATCCCTCCGTCGGATCTTGCAGTGCCGCCATCTAGTTCTGCACTTTGGACGGTCGGTTGGTTCCTGCATAGTCCTGCATAGCCATTGAATAAATCAACCGACGGCGGCGGGTGACCGTCAGCACGTCCAGCACCGCCTTGGCGGTATCCAGTGAGGTCAGGCAAGGTATCGCATGTTCCACCGTAGACCGGCGTATTTTGAACCCGTCTGCCTCCGGCAGCTTGCCTGTAGTCAACGTACTGATGACCATCCGGATTACGCCGCTGCGAATCAGATCCAGGATATGCGGCGACCCTTCCGAAACCTTGCGCACTGATTCGACCTGCAAACCGGCATCAGCAAACATTTTCGCCGTCCCTTCGGTCGCCACCAGCGGGTAGCCCAATTCAGCATAACCACGAGCGATCTCCAGCGCCTCCTGCTTGTCTTTATCGGCGATGGTCAACAGAATCGCCCCTTCGTCGGGAATCTGGATTCCCGAGGCAATGATCGCTTTATATAGCGCCCGTTCAAAATGATAATCAATGCCGATCACTTCACCAGTCGACTTCATTTCCGGCCCCAAGGCAATATCAACTTGAGTAATCTTAGCAAACGAGAATACCGGCGCCTTGACCGCTGTGTATTCCACCGGATCAAGCAGCCCAGTCGAGTAACCGAGCGAGGCCAGCGTCTGCCCCATTGCCGCCCGGGTAGCCAGATTGATCATCGGCACCTTGGTGACCTTGCTGAGGAACGGCACCGTCCGGCTGGAACGCGGGTTCACTTCAATGACATAGAGTTTCCCTTCATGCACAACATATTGTACATTAATGATCCCTTTCACTTTCAGCGCCCGGGCCATTCTGACCGTATAATCAACAACCGTGTTGCGGATCTCTTCCGACAGGGTAATCGGCGGGTACACCGCGATGCTGTCGCCCGAGTGAACGCCAGCCCGTTCAATATGTTCCATGATGCCGGGAATTAGCACGTCGTTACCGTCACTGACTGCATCCACCTCGACCTCAGTCCCCTGCATGTAACGGTCTACCAAAACCGGACGGTCCGGCGAGGCTTGAACCGCATGGGTCAGGTAGTAGCGCAGGTCGCCTTCGTTATAGACGATTTCCATCGCCCGGCCACCCAATACATACGACGGACGAACGACGACGGGATAGCCGATCCGGTTAGCTGCAGCGATCGCTGCACCGGCATCGGTCACACTGGCCCCTTTGGGCCGGGGAATGTAGAGATTTTCCAGGAATGCATCAAACTTTTCACGGTCTTCCGCTGTGTCGATCGCCTCCAGGGATGTCCCCATAATCTGCACGCCGGCCCGCGACAACGGCCCCGCCAAATTGATCGCAGTCTGTCCGCCGAACTGAACGATGACGCCTTCCGGCATTTCTTTTTCGATGACATTCATCACGTCTTCGATCGTCAACGGCTCAAAATACAGCCGGTCCGAGGTGTCGAAGTCGGTAGATACCGTTTCCGGGTTGTTGTTGATGATAATCGATTCGATGCCCATTTCCCGCAGCGCCCACACCGAATGTACCGAGCAATAGTCAAACTCGATACCCTGGCCGATCCGGATCGGGCCGGAACCCAGCACCAACACTTTGCGCCGATTGGTGACCTGCACTTCGTCTTCCTGCGCATAGGTTGAGTAATAATATGGCGTCACTGCTTCAAACTCGGCGGCGCAGGTATCCACCATCTTGTAGCAGGGGATAATATTCCAGCGCTTACGTCGACTGCGAACCTCGTTCTCCGGTGTCAGGGTCAATTCGGCAATCGTCCGGTCAGCCAAGCCGCAGCGTTTGGCGGCGCGCATCAGTTGCGGCGTCATCGGTTCATTGACGACCCGCTGTTCCATCGCCACGATGCGACGGATTTTGTCGATAAAGAAGGGGTCAATCGTCGTGATCCGCGAAATTTCGGCCGGATCAATGCCGCGACGCAGCGCTTCGGCCACCACGAACAACCGCTCGTCATCGGTCCGCGATAATCGCTCCAAAACCAGTTCATCGGTCAGTGCGGCAATCGCCGGCAATTGCAGGCGATGCGCCTTGATTTCCAGTGAACGGACCGCTTTCAGCAATGCGGCCTCAAAAGTCCGGTCGATCGCCATGACTTCGCCGGTCGCTTTCATTTGGGTGCTTAGTTCTCGATCGGCGCCGACAAACTTGTCGAACGGCCAACGGGGATATTTCAGCACAACATAGTCAATCGCCGGTTCAAAACAGGCTTTTGTCTTGCCGGTCACCGTATTCTGAATCTCATCCAGCCGATAGCCGATGGCAATCTTGGTCGCCACTTTGGCGATAGGGTAACCGGTCGCTTTGGAAGCCAGGGCGCTGGACCGGCTAACCCGCGGGTTGACCTCGATGACGATGTAATCGGTACTCTTGGTGTCCAGGGCATACTGCACATTGCAGCCGCCTTCCACGCCGAGTTTGCGGATGATCGACAGCGATGCCGAACGCAGCATCTGGTATTCATGATCGGTCAGCGTCTGCGAGGGGGCAACGACGATGCTATCGCCGGTATGCACCCCGACCGGATCGATATTTTCCATGTTACATACAACGATGCAGTTATTTGCAGCGTCGCGGATAACCTCGTACTCAACTTCTTTCCAGCCGGCCACGCTGCGCTCGATCAAGACCTGCGAGATCATACTGTGGGTCAGGCCGCGGTTAACCACATCGTCCAGTTCATCCTCGTTGTTGACGATCCCGCCGCCGGTACCGCCCAAAGTATAGGCCGGTCGGATGATCAGCGGATAGCCGACC
>JBGSKE010000214.1:0-10322 GCA_041741355.1 Negativicutes bacterium
GGTATATATTGTCTACCAATATGGATTTGTGTTCTTCCAGACCGGCAAGGCGGCGGCGCTGGCGATCCTGACGATGCTGGTTTTTGCCGTGTTTCTGGTGCTGAAGCATCGGGTGCTGGACAAGCGGGTGCATTATGAAAATTAAATTGACCGGCGGTTGGTATTGGCATGTTTTGCTGATCGGCGCCCTGCTCATCCAACTCTGGCCATTGTTGTTCATGTTCTCGACGTCGTTTAAAACCATGGATCAGATCTTTTTATCATCGTTAAACCCGATCCCAAGCCAACCGGTGCTGGACAATTACATCTATGTGTTAAATAACCTGCCCCTGCTGCAATACACAGCCAATACTTTTATAATTGCCGGCAGCATAACCATTGCCAAATTGGTTACCAGTATTTTGGCGGGGTTTGCTTTTGTTTACTACGATTTTCCCCATAAAGAAAAACTATTTAACGCATTGCTGCTGACCTTTTTTATTCCGATTACGGTGATTATGTTGCCCAACTATCTGCTGATGGCTAAAATTGGCGCGATGAATACGGCCTGGGGCGTAATTTTGCCGCAACTCGCCGATGGCATGGGCGTGTTTTTGATGCGCCAGACTATGCGCAACATTCCCCGGCCATTGTTGGAAGCGGCACAGCTGGAAAACGCCGGGTCCTATACGATTTTATGGCGAATCGTGCTGCCGCTGATCAAGCCGTCAGCGATTGCCATGGGGATCGTATTTTTCATCAATGCCTGGAACGACTATTTCTGGCCGATGCTGATCCTGGGCGACAAAAACGCATACACGCTGCCGCTGGCGCTGCAAATGTTTATCAGCGCCGAAGGCGGCAGTGAATGGGGTGTGGCGATGGCGGTGGCAGCGCTGACTTCGTTGCCGCCCTTATTGCTATATTTGGTGTGTCAGCGGTTTATCATCAATACATTTATGCAATCTGGCGTGAAAGGATGAGCGAAGTGCGAGGGATTGTTTTTGACAATGTGTGCAAGAATTACGGCAAGTCCGTGGCGGTGGATCATTTAAGCATGGTCGTCGAGGCAGGAGAGCGGCTGATTTTGCTCGGCCCGTCCGGTTGCGGCAAAACCACGACGTTGCGGATGATCGCCGGGTTGGAGAAAATCACGTCGGGGACGTTGACTATGGACGGCAGCGTAGCCAACGAGTTAGCTCCTGGTGAGCGTAATGTGGCGATGGTATTTCAAAATTATGCGCTCTATCCGCATATGACGGTGTGGGATAATATCACGTTTGGCCTTTCATTGCAGAAAATGCCTGAGCCTGAAATTCGCTCGCGCACCGAAAAAGTGCTGGAAATATTAAACCTATCCGGTTATGAGACGCGCAAGCCCGGCGAATTGTCAGGCGGTCAAAAACAAAGAGTGGCGCTGGGCCGGGCATTGGTCAAACAGGCGCCGTTTTTTCTGCTCGATGAACCCTTGTCCAACCTTGACGCGCAGTTGCGACTGCATGCCCGGACCGAACTGGTTCGCATCCATGAAATGTACAAGCCGACAATGGTGTACGTAACCCACGACCAGGTAGAGGCAATGACGGTGGGTCAGCGAATTGCGATCATGAATCAGGGGATCTTGCAACAACTGGATTCGCCGGATACAATCTATCGTTACCCTGCCAACGTTTTTGTCGCGGCTTTCATTGGTGCGCCGCCGATGAACTTGATTCAGGCCAAGGTGCAGGATGGAGCGTTGTGGGTTGGTGGCGTGCGGCAAGAGGTTCCGCAGGAGTGGCATCCATTGTTGTTATCGCATACGGAGGTGTGCTTCGGCATAAGGCCGGAACACTGCCGGCTGACCGATAAACCTAGTTTGCCGGGCGCGGTTGAGTTTGTTGAGAATTTGGGCGGGCAACGTTGCCTGCACATCAGGTTGCAACAAAGCGGTCAAAAAGCGCTATGCGTCATGCCCAGCGAACAGGCATTGCCGCCAGGCGCTGCAGGGATATCGTTCGCCTGGGAAAATGTGAATGTGTTTGCCGGCAAAGCCGGAACCAACATCGGACGACCGCTTAGCTTGCGACATCACTGTGCATGAGAGGAGATAACAATATGAAGTTTGCCCTCAGCAATCTGCCGTTTGGCGGGTTCGACTATGTAGCGCTACAGGCGCTGCCGGCCACGATGGGGTTGGAGATTTTTTATGAGTTCGGCGATGATTACTATTGGGATAGTGTGATTCGCGCTGCTTACAGTGAACGCCCGGTGTTGGGGCTAAGCTTGCATGGGCCCTGCGCAGGGGTAAACCTGGCCGAAGAGAGTCATGACCATTATCTGGTTGCTTATGAGCGTTTTTTCCATTTTGCCGCTAAATGGGATGCGGATTTTGTCGTGGTGCATACGAACGAGAGCTACCGGCAGACGCCCGAACGGGCAAAAACCAGAATCAAGTTTCGCTTGGAACGCTTGCTGGCATTAGCAGCGGCGTATGATGTAAATCTGGTGATCGAAAATGTGGGGTTGCGATCCAAAGGCACGCTGCTTTTTGATTGGGAGGAATACTTGCATTTGCTGATAGATTTCCCTCAGGCCGGTGCTTTGCTCGATATCGGGCATGCGCATATTAACGGCTGGAATCTGGCTGAAACGGTGCAGCGGTTGGGAACGCGTCTGCATGCCTGCCACGTTCATGATAACGATGGGCAGAGCGACAAGCATCTTTGCATCGGGCAAGGTTGCGTAGACTGGGCGGGCTTTTTTCAGGCCGCTCAAAAATCTGCGGCCGATATGACCCTGGTCTTCGAATATGCCAATACGGATATGGCTACTGCGCTAAAGAACATTCGGCAAATCACCGGATAGTATTCAATAATCGGTTGTTGTTGGTACAGAAGAAAAGGGTGGCGGCAGAACTCTGTAGAGAGATTGCAGCCACCCTTTTCTTTTTTTCTGTCATTTGCAAAATCAATCAGTAGCCGGGAAATAAAATCCGGGCTGTAGCAGGCCAGGCCAGCAGAACGCCGATAATGATAAAGAAAAGTCCGCTCAGCCAGTTGAGATAGCGAATTAGCTGTCCGGCTTTCAGGTTCCGGCCGAGGCGGACGGCGCCGCGTTGCGCGCTCCAGACTGTGAATGCAACGACAGAGAGCGTTACTCCCATGCCCAACGCAAACAGGAAGACCATCAGGATGCCTTGCCAGACGAGACCGGCCGAGAGGCAGAACAGGAAAATTACGGCAGCCAGTGGGCAAGGCACGATGCCGATGCCGACAGCGATCCAGAGCGGGTGGATCTGCGCGGTCAATGTCATCGCCGAGCTGGGGCCGGCGCGATGAAAGGCGTAGAAAATCTGCATTCCCGTCAGAGCCAGCAAGATTCCGGCGGCGATGTAGAGCCAGTCGTTCAAATGATTCATCACGCTGGGAACATAGCGACCTAAAAAGAAGTGCAGCCCGCCTACCAGAATGACAGAGCCAAACGCATGGAAAAACGTTGCGGCCGAGCAAACGAAGGCAATTTCCCGCAGTGACCGTGTTTGGGAAAATACCCAACCGGAAATGATTGTTTTGCCATGACCAGGCCCGGCCGCATGCAAAACCCCGTAGATAAACGAAGTCAACGACATCGCGCCGAGTAGTTCCAGTGAAAATCCCTGGCGCAGCAATTTGATCTGTCCGGCAATCTCTCGGTTCAATCCGGCTTGCCATTTGGTGAGAAAGTAAAGCAAACCGCCCTGTTTGTCGATGCCGCCCCACACAGAGCAAGCGGCCAGCAGCAAAAAACCGCCAAATAAGATGACGATAAATATAAGCGGTAGATATGGTTGAATCCGGTTGGTTGTTCGGAGCGCCGAGCTGCTCATATGTGAGGTCTCCCTTCGGTCAAATCCCTAAAATGATTTTTTCGATGTAGTTTTCCGGCTGAATCAACAAGCTTGGACTAGTCCCGCCGGACTGGGTAATCCTGAAAATGCCTTTGCCTGTGTCAAAGGCAATATAATTTGACTGGTCGCTAAACCAGAATTTGGTCGATTTTCCGATCGCTTGGTCCAGCCGCAGCGAAAAACAGTAAACCAACTGTCCTTTGACTACCTTCAGACTGATTTCGCTTGGTTGCGCCAGTGTAGCTGTAGCCCCATCCAAGTCTATGAAACAATAACTGGTCAGCGTAGTCGGGCTGGGGATGGCCTGGCCCCAGACTGCAGCATGCTGCGCAGGCTCAATCGTATAGGTTTCGCCGAGGGCGGCAGCGCCCAGGGCAGCCATGGTTGTCATCTCGTCAAAAGTCCATTCAATTTTCAGGGAAGTTAACCGGTCGCCATCAATTGAAAAGTTTACTGCAGGCACGATGAAAACGTGGGGATGGGCCAGTACCGGCCCTCCCCAACACACGATCAGCAGAACAAGGCAAATCTGGATAAATCGCTGGTTCATCTTTTTGTCGGCGCCGGATTACTGCAGGGCAGCGGCCAGGATGTCGACCGCCTGTTGCGGCACATAGACCTTGCCTGTTTTGGCGGAGAGTACAGTCAGTCCATTAACTTCAAACGATTTGCCGCTCAGCTTAATGATGTTTTTGCTGATTGGCAGTTCGGCACGTTTAATACCTTTCTGTACTATCAGCACCGGGTTCATCGCGTCGGATTTATCCAGTGATGCTTTGGCGCCGATTGCAGCGAAGGCTTTGTCGGCTTCAAGAAACAGTTTCTTGTCGATCATATTCAGTTCGAATCCCAGCGCACTTGCTTGCGCCAAGGCCAGGTCGGTATTTTCGATCAAGCCGGTCGGCTTATTCGGCCCGAAGGCATACAGGAAAACATCTTCACCGGTATGACCCGTTGTTGTCCAGCCGATCGAAGCGCGTTTGGAGATCATCGGCCCCACTACGTAATTCAGGCTGCCTTTTTTCGCTGTCTGAATCGCAGTGACTTCATCGGCGGTCAGGTCTTCGATTCCGTAGTAAGTGCTCATCACATAATGAATATTACTGGCGGTAAGGTTGCCTGCGAGCATTTTTTCTACGCCTTCGCCGGTCATGCTCGCTTTTTTCAGCGGCGCAACCAGGGCATCAAACGGCAGGGTATCGTAAGTTTTATCAGAGGAACGATTGCCGATGGACATCCCGCCGTTGCCATGGTCGGTAAAAGCAAGCACCAGGGTTTGGCCGTCTTTTTTGGCGAAGTCGAGGGCGACTTTGACCGCTGCATCAAAAGACAAGGTATCGCTGATCACGCCGATCGGATCGTTGGCGTGGGAGGCCCAGTCCACTTTGGAAGATTCAACGAACAAGAAGAAGCCTTTGGGATTTTTCGACAAGACTTCGATCGCTTTTTTGGTCATTTCAGCCAGGCTGGGTTCTTGTGGCCGCAAGGTCGGTCGGTCGAACTCGTAAGCCATATCATCCATGGCAAACAGGCCCCAGAATTTATCACTGTTGATTTTCATCAGTTGATCGCGGGTTTCGATGAATTTATACCCTTTGCCTTGCAATACCTGAATCAGGTTTTCGCCGTCTTTGCGTTTGCCGCCTTGATCTGTCGGCAGCAGATACTGTTTGCCGCCGCCCAGGACGACGTCGATGTTCAGATAGACTTGCTGTTCGGCAATGTCGTTATAATCGCCGCGGTTGAAATTGTGGGCCGAATAGCCGGCCGGGCTGGCATGCTGGATGTTGGAGGTGGCAATCAGGCCGGTCGATTTGCCGACAAGCTTTGCGCCTTCCAGCACTGACGCAACCGGCTTGTATTGCAGGTCGGCGGCGATGGCGGCAACGCCGGGCATTGTTGTTTTTGCCGGCAGTACGCCGATAAACTTGGAATTGGATTTGTGTCCGGTGGCAAAAGCGGTCGAGGCGGGCGCCGAGTCGGAAATCAGACTTTCGGCGCTGTAGGTTCTGATCGCGCCGCTGATCATTTCATCGGCGGCCAGACGTTTGCCGTTTTGGTACCAGCGGGTCACTGCGGCATGGGTCGCGCCCATTCCGTCAGGCATCACGATGATAACGTTTTTGACCGGCGCTGTTGCCGCGAAGGCATTGACAGGGAATACGGAAATCATCAGGGCCATGAGTACAATCCAGACAGTCGATCTTTTTTGCACAGCAGATTCCTCCTTACGGTTGATAAATTAATTATCGCAGTCTGCAAGCAAGCGCGTGTTAAAGCCGTGTTACATGTTTGTTAACTCAGAGCATTACGATTATTTAACATATTGTTAACCCACTGGTAACATCCGCAGGCTGTTTAATTACTATACTGAAAACGTAATAACCTGCGATGACGGGTTTGAGTGAATGAAATGGCGGTGAAACCTGTGCTGGAACTGAAGAACATCCGCAAACAATTTGCCGGCAAAGTCGTATTGGATGGCATCGATCTCGAAATCCAGAAAGGCGAGCTTGTTTCCATGCTGGGCACTAGCGGCAGCGGCAAGACTACCCTGCTGAACATTATCCTCGGCTTGACCTCCATTGATAGTGGGTCGATTTTTTTTGAAGGCGTCGATATTAGCCGGACGTCGATGAAAGAACGGGGTTTCAACATCGTTTTTCAGGATTATGCATTATTTCCCAACCTGAATGCCTACAAAAACATCATTTACGGTCTGCAGAACCGGCAAAACTGGAGCGGCAAAGAGGAGATCGACGAGTTGATCGACTTTCTGGAGTTGCGAGAGCATCTGGATAAAAAGATCCATCAATTATCCGGCGGGCAAAAACAACGGGTGGCGCTGGCCCGGACGTTGGTGACCAAGCCGAAAATCTTGTTGCTTGATGAGCCGCTGAGCGCGCTAGACGGCGTCATTAAAGAGACGATCAAGGAGCGGATCAAGGCCATTACCAAGCGTTACAACCTGACAACGATCATTGTGACGCATGACCCGGAGGAAGCGTTAACTATGTCAGATAAAGTGATGATCCTCGACCAGGGTGTGGTTTCGCAATACGGTACGCCGGAACAGGTGATCAATCAACCCCGGAACGGTTTTATCGAAGAGTTTATCTTGCGGCAGCTCCGCATTAAACGGGATAACATCTATGGTTTGTTCCAGGAGTGTCATGCATAAAAAAAAGCCGGAAATCCGACTGGTGCTGCTTGGTATTCTGGCGTTTTTTGCTGTGTTTTTGGCGGCGCCGCTCGGCGTTCTGCTGATCACTTCGCTGAAATCGGCGAACGGGATTGATTTCGCCAATTATATTACTGTGTTGCAGGACAAAAGTGTAGTCAAGGCTATCGGCAACAGCGTGAATATTTCAGCAGTTGCGGCGCTCATAACAACAGTATTGGCCTTTATCCTGGCTTATACGGTCAATTTTACCCAAACGGCGAATTCATTAAAATCATTGATCAGACTGGGTATTGTCGTGCCGATGCTGTTGCCATCGATTACCTATGGATTTGCCATCATCTATTCTTTCGGCAAGCAGGGATTACTGACAAAACTGTATGGGGTTGAACTGTTTCAGATCTATGGATTTCAGGGCTTGTTGGTGGGGTATGTGATTTACACCTTGCCGTTTGCCTTTTTTCTGCTAAATAACTCGTTTTCGTATATTGATAAAAAGTATCTGATTGTTTCCGAGCTGATGGGCGACGGGTTCTGGCGAAGTTTTACCAATACGACGGTTCGCCCGTTGATTGGGACTATCGGCGGCGCCTTTGTCGTCTCTTTTATTTTAAGCTTTACCGATTTTGGCATTCCGGCCTCGGTGGGCGGCAACTACAATATGATCGCCACAGAATTATATCAGGTGATGTTGGGCGCGATACCTGACTTCCCGAACGGCTCTGTGATTGCGATGTTGATGCTGCTACCGGCGTTTGCCGGTGTATGCTTTCTGAATTACCTGGAACGATTCAATTTCGCTTACGATACGATTTCCACGACGGGATTGCCGGACAACAAACTTCGCGATTTGATCTTCGGCGGTGCATCGGTGCTGTTGGTCATCGCGGTTTTAGCTGTTTTTTTGGTCATGTTTATCGCGCCGTTTGTTAAAAATTATCCCTATGATATGCAGTTTAGTACGGAGTTCGTGCAAAACGCCCTGTTTAACCGAGCGATGGTAAGTGTTTACGAAAACTCGATCTTTGTTGCTGTTGCTGCTGCGGTGGCGGGAACCATCATTGCTTATTGCGCCGCGCTGGTCAATGTTCGTTCAGCTATCACAAAGCGGGAAAGAATAATCATCGATATGACAGCGATGATCGCGAACACGGTGCCCGGGATGGTGCTTGGGCTCGCCTTTCTGATGTTTTTCAACGACAGTGAGTTGAAAGGGACTTTTCTGATCTTGATCATCAGCAATATTGTGCATTTTTTTACCACCCCGTATCTGATGGCGAAGAACTGCCTGAGCAAGCTGAACCCAGCCTGGGAGACAACCGGTGAATTGATGGGGGACACCTGGATAAAGACGGTGTTGCGGGTCATCGTACCCAATTCGTTGGCAACCATCGTAGACATGTTCGGCTACTTCTTTATCAATTCGATGGTCACGATTAGCGCGATTATCTTCTTAGTTACGGCTCGCACTGCCTTGGTGACCAGCAAAATAAAAGAACTGCAGCATTTTGCCAGCTTTAATGAAATATTTGTCCTGTCGATCCTGATCTTCGTCACGAATCTGGTTGTCCGGCTTGGCTGCGACTTCGCCAATAAACAACTATCATCTGGAACCAACAGATGAGAGATAGATGGATGCGATATTCAACTGATAATAAGCGAGGGAGAGAAGAATAATGAAAAAAACGAAACATGCATTACTGGCTTTGGTGGCACTATTGACTTTAGTTCTGGGATTAACAGGCTGTGGCAGCAGCAAACCGGCGAGCGCCCCGGCAGGAAAATCGGCGCCCTCTGCGACGAGCGCCAAAAAAGTCGTAATCTATACCAATGCCGATAAAGAAGCGACGGATGCCATGCAAAAAAGCCTCAATGAAGCAGGCTTTGCTGACAAATACGTGATGCAGACGCTGGGGACATCGGAACTCGGCGGCAAATTGATGGCGGAAGGCGATAAAATCGAAGCGAATCTGGTGACAATGAGCTCTTATTTTCTGGACAGCGCCCAGGCCAAGCATAAAATGTTTGTCGACCTGAATTTTGACACCAAGGCGCTGGGCAAATACCCGGCCTATTATGCACCGATCTTAGCCAATACCGGAGCGATTTTTGTCAATACCCAAGTCCTTAAGGACAAAAACCTGCCGATGCCTAAATCGGTCAAAGACCTGACCCGCGACGAATACAAAGGGCTGGTTTCGATACCCAATATCATGAACTCTTCCACAGCCTGGTTGTTGATTCAGTCAATTATCAGCCAGTACGGCGAGGTTGAAGGCAAAGTTGTTCTGAATAAATTGATCCAAAATTGTGGACCGCACATTGAAAAATCGGGTTCCGGTCCGATCAAGAAAGTCCGGGCCGGTGAAGTTGCCGTCGGATTTGGCCTGCGTCATCAAGCAGTAGCCGACAAAGCGGCAGGCAAGCCGATCAATTTCGTCGATCCGACCGAAGGCAATTATTCGCTGACGGAAGGGGTATCTGTGGTGAAAAAAGCCGATGCGGCGACGACCCAACTGGCGATGGAGATGGCCAAAGTGATCATCGGCAAAGCCAGAGCGAGCCTGATCAAGGACTATCCAGTGGCGTTGTACCAAGGCGAGACAGTGACGGACCTGAATAAGCCCGGCAATCCAAAACTGTTTGCCAAGCCATTGACGGTTGAACTATTGGCCGAACACCAGAAGTTTTTTAAAGCTGCGCAATAAGTATGAATACATATAAATTGTTGACTCCCGGGCCGCTGACCACCTCCGACACAGTTAAAGCTGAGATGCTGATCGACCGTTGCACCTGGGACGACGAATACAAACAAATAACGCAAAAAATCCGCGGGCAGCTACTGGCAATTGCCGGGGTGTCGCCGTTGGACTACACAGCGGTGCTGTTGCAGGGCAGCGGCAGTTTTGGCATCGAAGCGACACTGACCACAGCGATCGGACCAAACGATAAATGCTTGATTATCGTCAATGGCGCTTATGGCGAACGGATGGTGACAATGGCAAAAGTAATGGGGCTACCGCATGAGGTTTGCCGATTCGCTTATCATACCCCGCCTGACGCTGATACGATTGCGCAGGTTTTGGCAGCCGATGCAGCGCTTAGCCATATTGCCATCGTCCATTGCGAAACGACGACCGGGATTCTGAATCCGCTGACAGAAATCGCCGCACTTGCAAAAGAGAACGGCAAGTCATTGATTGTGGATGCCATGAGCAGTTTTGGCGGGGTGGAAATCCCGCTGCAGGAGCTGGATATCGACTTTTTGGTCAGTAGCGCCAACAAATGCATTCA
>JBGSKE010000215.1:0-8781 GCA_041741355.1 Negativicutes bacterium
CATGGTCATCATGGCGCTTTGCAAGGTAAGCGCTGAAGAAACCAAACGCAATGAAGCCGAAGAATCCTACTAAACAAGGGAGTGAACAACCTTGGACAACAAGACTTACAGACTTCCCGACGGTCGGCGGCTGTGGGTCGACCCGGGGATCGGCAGCGAGACATTCTTCACCTACACCACGCGCCGATCGGGATGGGGCCGGCAGCGGTACAAATCAAACTCCCTGCCGCTACGGCAAAGCCGCCAGGAGGCCCAGACAGACCTGGACCTGTACGCCAGAAAAAACAACCTGGAACGGGATACGTCAAGCGACCTGATAAAGCTGAAAAACTTCGACCCCGACCCTGCGGCCTAAACAACTAAACAAGGAGGAAATCACCATGAGACCCAATGAAATATTGGCGGCCCTAATGCTGAAAGAACGCCGGAGCGCTGAAATCGCGCGGAAATTCAATGTATCAAAAACCATGATCAACCGTGTGATCTACGGGCATTCCACGAGCCGCCGAATCCAGGAAGAAATCGCCGACATCCTCGAAAAACCGGTTTCCGAAATCTGGCCGGAGCGTGCCGCGTAGCATGGACCTGCGCAGCAACTATGACGAAGCGACAAAAAAGCCATATCCCGGTTTTTTAGCGCCAAGACGGACGAACCCGTATATATCTTTGCCGCCAAAGTGGCAAACCGGGGAATGTTCGCTATACTGACCGCTAAGGAATGCAAAGAATCCAAGATCGACCCCAAACGAAGCTGTGGTGTGATCGACGGAGGATATGGACTGTTGTCGCACAAACACCAAATACAGACGCAGCGTAACGATCCAAAACTGCGCGCGACCATCCAGTATATGCGCGGCGTCCGCCAACAAGTTCGGGCGCAGGAAAAACTGGAGAAGATGGAACGGGGCGAAAAATCGCCGGCAAGGCCAAGTGAGCTACCAACTACCGAAGCCTAAAAACCGTCCCATCTTTTTCAAATATTCGCCGATTAACTAATTAATCCTGCACAAGCGTTTCGTAAAGACTTCACAACCCTTTACAACACCAATATAACCCTTCAAAAGGAGGTGCGCAATGGCAAGTTTAAAGGAAAAAATAGACGGAGCTTCGGAAAAACAACTCAACCTATTTGACATCATCGAAGAAATCAGCCCGGAGAAATTTTCCGCGCCGAATTTCCAAGTTGAAACCCGACCGCTGGGAATTCGAATCAAGGAATCCATTTCCGAAGCAATTAAAAACAGCGGTCTCAAACGTTACGATATCGCGGGCCAAATGTCCGAACACTTGGGCGTGGAAATATCCGAAGGCATGCTAAACAGCTATACCGCCGAGTCCAAAGAAGGATACCGCATGCCGGCGGAATACTTCCCTATCTTTTGCAAAATAGTCCAGGACTATACGGTGCTGGAAATCTTGGTGGCCGCCTCCGGCGGTCGCATGGTGAAATCCAGCGAAATCTACTTTTTGGAAATGGGACGGCTACGCCAGGTTGAGGAAAGCAGCCGGCAAAAACGGGCGCAACTTCAGCGGGAATGGAAAACAGCAAGGGGGAGTAAATGATGCAGTGCCTTTGCGTCGGCGTGATCCGCGCCGGAATCCTGACCGTCAAGTATCTGGAAGATGGCCGCGTCATCGTTGCTTCCGCGCCTTCAGCCCCGCCTGCGCCCCGGCCAGTCCCCGAAAGCGTGCGCCATGCCTGAAACCATGCTCACAGTATCCCAAGTGGCGGCGCTGCTGGAAATCAGCGAACGAACAGTTCAACGGAACGCTATGTCCGGTTGCTATGGCGAACTTCGGTATGTTGAATCCGCTGGGTTTGGCGGCAAGGCGATCCGAATTTCCCTGGACGCGCTGCCGGAAACCTACCAGGCGCGCTACATCCAGGAAAACGACCTGGGATCGGACGAAAAGAGCGCCGGGAAAGTCACCGACTACGACAAGGCTCCGGCCTGGGCGCGGCAGCGGGCCAACCGCAATCACGCCATATTGGCGGAATACGAAGCCTTCCTGCTGCAGCCGGGCAAAAAAACAACTCTATCCCAGGACTTCGCCCGCAGGTGGAGCCAGGAGCACCCGGAAGAATCGATCTCCGCTTCCACGCTTTGCCGCTGGCAGCGCGAATACCAAAAGAAAGGGATTTCGGCCCTCCTGCCCCAGTACGGTCAAAACAAGGGAAAGCACTTTGCGATCAGCGACACCCTGATGGTCAAATTCATTCAAATGCTGAAGGATAAGAAACCCATTTCCTCCTGTCACGACGTGCTGAAAGTCATGGCCATTGATAACGGTGAAAGCTGCCCCAGCGAAGACACGCTGCGGCGGATCGCCAAAGAACTCCCCATGGCGGTGCTGGTGGCAATCCAGCAAGGCAAAAAAGCCTTCTACAACCAGTGTCAGACCTTCACCCGCCGCGACCCGGAAAGTGTCCGGGCCGGACAGGTATTCGTGGGAGACCACCGGATGTTCGACTTTTCCATCCTGGGACCGCGCGGCACGTGGGTACGTCCCTGGGTCACCGCCTGGATGGACATGCGCAGTACGAAGCTGGTCGGCTGGATCGTCACCTTGACGCCCAACAGCCAAACTATTACCGCCAGTTTCGCGGAAGCGGCGCTTGACCCGGCTATTGGGCTGCCGCGCGAAATCTACATCGATAACGGAAAAGACTACTGCAACGAATACTTTGCGGGTCGGGGATTCCGAGGCTTACGCGAAAAGAAAAATGCAGCCGATGAAGAAATCGCCAAACGTGTCACGCCGATGATGGAACGACTGGGCATCATCGTCCATAACGCCATCCCGGAAAACGCCCGCGCCAAAACCATCGAACGCAACCTCTTCCGTAACATGTCAACTTGGTTCGATCCCTGGTTCGACACCTATTGCGGCAGCAGTGTCGCCAAAAAGCCGGAAAAGTTGGCCGACAAACTCAAGGGCGAAAAAAACAAAGTCAAATACAACATCACCCTGGAGCAGCTAAAAGAAATCTTCGACGGCTACGCCCGGAACATCTACAACAAACGCGCTTCCGAACGCGGCAAAGGCCGCGAAGGCGAATGCCCTGACGAAACCTTCATCCGGACCCGCCTGCCGGTGCGCCAGACAACCGAAGCGGTCCTGCAGCACTTCCTACAGAAAAAAACGGGCCGCTACAAAGTTGGCCGCAACGGCATCACCTTCCGGGGCCGGGAATACTATTCGAACGAAATGATGGAGCACAAGTTCAAGGACGTGATCATCAGCTGCCGCGACAGCGAGCCGGATAAAATCTATGTCTTCGACCTGGACGAACGGCCACTGTTCACAGCGGAAGCAATCCAGTTGCGTGACGCAACAAAAGCACTCCCCGAAGAAATGCATGCCGAGGGTGCGCGCAAGAGCGCGGAATGGGAAGCTGTCAAAGCCCATCCGGTCTATCAGGCGGCGCAAAGCGGCAATGCGCCAAGCATGGCGGAAATCGTGGCCCTGTTCCAGAAACACGGTCCCAAATCGCCCGACCCGAAACCGACCACCGTCACGGAAATGGTCCCTGCGCCGGCAGCGCTGCGGGACGCGATACGATGGAGCCAAGCGACCGGCACGGACGGCATGAGCGTCTTTGAAATGGTGGCCGGCGTCAAAATCGAAAGCAGGAGAGGAGACGGAAAACATGGATGAACAAATGGTTTTGGCAAACGATACGAGGAATCGGATCAATGAACTCCTGGCAGCGGGAGAAGTGACACAGGCGGCGCTGGCCAAGCAGATCGGCATATCCAGCGGAGCCCTGTCCTCCTTTTTGACAGGCAACTATCGCGGCAATAACGAAAATATCGCCAAAAAACTCCTGGCGGCGGTGGAGTCGGCTGAAGTGCGGGAAAACGCGGTGCTGACAGTCAAGGAACCGGAAATTATTGAAACAAATATAATGCGCGAAATGTGGTTTGGCCTGGATTACGCCTCCAAACGCAACAGCATCGTCGTGATCTACGGAGATCCCGGTATTGGCAAGACCGTGGCCATCGAAACCTATGTCAAAACAAACATCAACGCTATCTTTCTCACAGCCGGACCCAACACCCGCAGTGGCCGCGATATCATGGAAGAACTGCTGGAAGCGGGAAATAAAAAGGCAGAAGGCCGCAACCGTCTGCTGGAAAAAAACATCATCGCCATGCTCAAAGGGTCCAATCGCATGATCATCATCGACGAAGCCCATTTCCTGCGCCTAGATGGGCTGGAAACCCTCCGCCGAATCTACGATGCGACAAAATGCCCGCTCGTGATGGTCGGCAATCCGAAAATTATGGAGATCATCACGGAAAAAAACAGAACCATCACCGGACAGTTCTTTTCCCGGTCGGTGCGGCTTGCCCTGGATAGCAAAGTGCCCATGGAAGATGTCGAAGGAATCGTTTTGCAAAACGGCGTCAGCCTGGCTGCAGAATGCCTGAAGGAGCTCCACGCGGTTGCCAACCAAATCGGCGCGCTGCGGCTCATGACCAACCTGTTCATCGTGGCCTGGAGTGCGGCGATAAACCAAAAAGAAAATATTTCTCTGGATCATATCCTGGCCGCGAAAAAAGTCATCGTCAGCGTGTAATGCGATGGCGGCGCGGCGAAGGAGATACCAATGCGATGGTTGCCGCAAAGCATCACCTGGCTGCAATCTGGACTGCGAAGCGCTGGAAACTAGGAAAAGCGAGGCAACGAACATGAATAAACTGCGTGTGATTTCAACCGACACATGGGAAATAAAAAACATCGCCTACCCTGCTATGGGCAGGAACCGCCCCGGCTTCTTCCGGCGGTGGCTGACCCGGATCGTAAAACTCTTCGCCAGCACAATAAAAGGAGGCTAACATCATGGAACATAACAAAAAAATAAGCCGCGCGGGAACTGTCTCCCTGCCCGCTTCCCTGCGGCGCGAATACGGCATCGAGCCCGGTGAAAAAGTGAACATCAGCGTGAATGCCAAAGGGGTCATTGAAGTCACCCGTATCGAAGGCGCTTGCGTTTTCTGCCGCAACAACGACGACCTGGTGAACTATGCGGGCTGCTATATCTGCGCCGCATGCCTGCAGGAAGTAAGGAGGCTGGGGGCGGATGAATAGCTTAGCAGTCGGCCTGGTGTCCGGAGAAGTACTGACCGCCAGTCTGGTGGACTACGCGATCGAGCTCGACAGCCTGATCAAGAAAACCAAAAAGGATCTCGACGTAGTCAAGTCACAGCTGCAGACGCAGGCCCTCTCCGACATGGAGAACAAAAACACCAAGTTTGTGCAACTGTTCGGCTCCCAGGGAAGCTTCGAAGCCTCCTATAAAGAAAAACTGGAAATCGACAACTATCGACTGCTGATCCGCCTGCTCGGTGAAATGGCCCGTGACAAGGTGGCCCGAAAAGTAGAGATCAAGTTCGAAATTGAAGCCCGGTTTAAAGCGGCTTTAATCGCACTTTTAAAAGGTGATTACGCCGCCCATGACTTGGACGGAATTCTGGCAGGCATGGGACTGGACGCCAAAGCCGTCAAAACTGCCAAAAAGAAGCTCAAGGGCGAATATCGGGCGGATAAAAGTACGCTGGAGGCCCTCGGCGTATCTGGCGCTCGCGAAGAGGAACTGGACGCCATCCACGAGGCCAAGAATCTGGAAATAGTAAAGCGGTATTTCTCCCTGGATGCGCTCGACATGGCGCAGATTAAAAAAGCGTTGTGGCTGGAAGAAACGCTGAGTGTCACCCTGACATATGATGCCGAGGCGGGAGCGTGATGTCCGGGTGTGTGGCAGGTTCGCGGAAGATGGGCAAGGTGATCGCCAGCCAGTTGGCGCTGATCCACGTGGCCAAGAAGGAACTGGCCCTGCCGGACGAAGATTACCGAAGCCTGCTTCAGCTGCATGGCGGCGTAAATTCCGCCAAGTTTTTGACGATGGACGGATTTGAACGGGTCATGAAACGAATGGAGCAGCTGGGCTTTTCGTCGATAAGAGTAGGAAACGGCTACAAGCAAACTGTCTACTGCGCTGCGGACACTCGCCTTTCCGATCCCGAAGCGCTAAAAACACCGGCACAGGAAGACAGACTTACCCACTATTTTGAAACATTGGGTTGGCAGGAGGTTGAACGACGTCGAAGCTTTTGCAGGCGGATGATTAAAAAACCATGGCCACAGACCAGGGATGAAGCCGCCAAAGTGATTGAAGCGCTAAAAGCCATGGTTGCGCGAAATTACGCTAACAAGTAAAATAAAAGGTGGTGTTAACGGTGACGGATAACGAAATAATGGACCGGCTGGCCAAGGAGGTGCGCCTGGATGACTTGCAGGCCACCTACCCGTCAGCCTTTGAAATCGCCAGCGTAATCGGCGTGGAAATGTTTATGAAAATGGTAATGGCATCCGGCGGCATTAGCCTATATATTCCAAAATTCGAAAACATTACCGCCGCCGCGCGAAATCGGCTGATCATCCAAGAATTTAACAATGGAAATTTCGCAGAGTTGGCGAGACGGTATGGGTTGACCGAAACTTGGGTCCGCGACCTCGTGAATTGCAAACGGATCAAAGACAACTCCATCTCTCTGTTTGACGACCAGACAAAACAAGCAGGCTAGCGCTCCGAAAGCGGTCTTACAGACCTGCTATATAAGGCACTCTGTTTTTCAGCTAAGTCCCATTATAGGAAAATACTGTTGTAGAGAAATCTACAGCAGTATTTTTTTATTTTCCGGAGGCAATGACATGGCGCTGCTGCTAAAAAAAATCTGTGTGTTTCTAGTCGGCCTGCTTTATGAAAACGGCAGCCCTTCACGGACCGGACTGTCGGCCTTGGTGCTGATGATCGTTCCCCTGTTGGCCGTCCTGATCTTGACGGCCTATCTAGCTGCTACCGACAAAGCATTTTCATTTTACAAGGATTTTGTGGAAACCATGCTATGGATGGCGGCGATCGGGGCCAGCCTGCTGGGAGCCAATAAAGCGATTTTGAGTAAGTTCGCGGCACCGGAGGGCAAGCCGTTCATTAAAAACCCAGGAGGCGAATCGAATGAAACTCATCTTTAGCCGTCACGATCAATCCATGACCATCTTTGATGATGAAAACACGCCAATTTTAGTTTACGAATGCCATGACGACTTTGTCGCCGGAGAAAACGACGAAGGGCAGCCGCGAGAGTCGCTTCCTGATGGAAACTATACCGTCAGCGCCGAAGAGCCCGGGAAAAGTCGCGCTGGATCGAACGGACCGGCCTACGGAACTTTTTACATCAGCACCGGCGATTCGCGTGGCCGGGATATCCATGGCGGTGGCAGCGGGTTGCCTGATCCGTTCGCGCCCAGACAAGGCTGGGTCCCGACTCATGGTTGCCTGAGGATGCAAAATGTTGACGGTGAAGAGCTTTCACGCCGGATCATCGACGCGGGCAATGCCGTAGAACTGGAGGTGCGATCATGCTGAACGAACGAATGATGGAATGCGCCAATATTGCTGCTGACATTTGCGGCGTGCCTGCCGAACGGATTTACAGCCAGTGGGCGCATGAATCGACAAATGTCACGCCAGGCGATCCTGATCATGGAAAGCCGTTCTGTTCGGATTTGGCGCGGGAGCAAAACAACTTTGGCGGCTTGACTCAAGAGGAAGAAAACGACACCCCGCAGCCGGATGGGCGCTTCTATTACATGAAGTTTGCATCGCCCGAAGAATACGCCCGCTATTTTGGCCGCTACATCAAAAAGTATTTTCCTTTGGCGGCTGCATCCAAAACCATGCCCGAATATACTTACAACCTCAAACACCAGCCGGACCCGGACACCGGCGAGGAATACGCCTACTACGGAGATTCGGAAGAAAACTATCTGGCGGGAACGCTGGAAGCTTACAGGGAGGCGTTTGGTAATGTTTGACTGGATCTTGGGGCCTGGCTTGAAACTTCTCGGCCAGGTCATGGTGTGCGGCGGCGTTTTGATCACGCTGGCGGGTGCGGCGCTGTGGTACCTGTTCCGAAATGTGGGAGGCGTTTAAACGTGCCTAAAATGGATCTCATTTTCGTTTCAAGCGGACGGCATCCGGAAACCGAAGCGTTGATTCGCAAAGCCACTAACAGCCGCTTTGCACATGCCGCCATAGGTCTGGAAGTCGAAGGCGTCTACTTCATTTCGGAAGCCGTGCGGCCCGCCGTCAGATTTTCCGAAGGGAACCAGTTTAACGACGCAACGGAACTGCAGACAATCACGGTAGAAATTACGGAAGAACAGCGCAACAGACTGGCCATAAAGGCGATCCGTAACGCTGGCAAGCCCTACAGCATTAAAGCCTGCGCAATCGGCGGCGCGCATAACGTCCTGGGCGACATGGCAGCCGAAGTACTGGACCAGGTACTTAGTGATGAAGGCGATTTTGACTGCTCCGGGCATATGGTGGACATGGTGCGCGAAATCTTCCCGGCATTCATGGATTGCGAAGACCAAAGCCGGATCGTGCCCGAAGCTGCAAGGGTGGCCGCCATGGAATTTTTCAAAGAAACTTAAAAAGTAAAGGAGGAAAAATCATGAGTCAAATCAAGTCCAAAATTAATGCCAATGCCAAGCGGATCGACGGACAGGTTGTTGACGCAGGCAAAGTGTTCGGCATGAAACCGAATACCGCCTGGATCGTGTTTGGCGTCATTGCGGCGCTGGCCATTGTCGGCGCGGTTGTGATTTTCAAATGATGGAGAAAGCAAAGACAGCCTGGAGCATTTTTGTCCAGGCTGCCGCCCTTTGCCTGATCGGGCTGCTCATCTGGTACGTGCTGCAGATCGC
>JBGSKE010000216.1:0-5210 GCA_041741355.1 Negativicutes bacterium
ACATCAAAAACCCCTGATAGACGAATAAGTTGCCCGCTAGCAGCAACAGAAAATCTCTTGACCACATGGTTGGCGACTCTGTTGATATTGGTTTGCTGTTATCCATGGATACCATCCTGACTTAATTAATTTCGTTCACTAATTGGTTTTCTGATACTGCTGTGCACTTTGATAGATTGATCCTAACAATAGTTCCAATTCAGTTTGTTTTTCTGCCGACAAGTCAGCCAGCACTGCCTGCCGATGCTGCCTGGAAACTTCCAACCATTGAGGATATCGGGCTAAAGCTTCTTTGCTTAAAGAAACGCTTTTTTCTCTTTTGTCAGCACCGGAAATTCTTGTAATGAATCCTTTCTTTTCTAACTTGACTAAGCTCCTGGATACAGCAGGCGGCTCAATGCTCAAATAACTTGAAAGGGTTCCCTGGGTCACTGGCCCCAACGTCTTTAATGTCGTAATGATTGCCCACTCCGAGCTATATAAACCATAAGGTTCTAAGATTGTATTTAACCCTTTGGAAATCGTTCGCACCGTCTGAAAAAGTTGATGTAAGAGTTTTTCTTGCTTATCGATCGCGAAAACACTCCCTTGCAAAATAGTTAACTAGGTAAATGATATTATAAACGCGAACTGTTAAATGTGTCAAACGCAAAATGCTTCCAACCACGAATGGTTGGAAGCATTTTGAACGAAGCGATCCGTCAATGATTATAGCCAAAGCATTAGCAGCGCCGCTAAAAAACCAGCAAGTGAAATATAAATGCCCTGACGAAACATTTTTGTTCCCGGCTTATACATCCAAAACGAAGATACAGCCAGAAAGAACAATAGGATTCCATAAACAACTGCGAATAGGTGAACTGAATCGCGGCTTGACGCTTTATGCAGTTCGTTGAATTTATTTAATAATGCGGGCAGTTGTTTTTCTGAATAAGAGACAATCCCAGTAGCTTTATCATATTTTCCGTTTTTGATGCTGTCGCCAACGCGAAAATAGACTATATTGTCTTCGTTTTTTTCAATAGTGACTTCTCGAACTTTTAGGACTCGATTCAGTTCAGCTGCGTCTATGTTTTTCGATACGGTTTTTTGAACCAAAGTGTCCTGTTTCAAAAAATCGGTGGTTCGGTAAACAAGAACAATCCCGCTCAAGCTATATATAATCGTAAGTCCGATTACAAAGAAGCCAATATTGCGATGCAGCATGCGCATATATTCCAATAGGGTCTTTTTTCGTTTGGTATCTTTATTTTCCATCCCAAATCTCCTTTATCAATCGTATTTGCCAAATGATAAAGCAAATTTTTTCTATCGTCAATAGCATTATTGTAGTAAAGGCAGAATTGATCAAATCCATTTGACACTCCCCAAACTCTGTGGTAACATTCTATCCGTAATCCGACTTCGGTTGACAACTTCATACTGGGATAGGTGCCCGCAAGGGCTTAATAGGGAAGTCCGGTGTAATGCCGGCGCGGTCCCGCCACTGTATTGGGGAGCAAACCCATCTTATACCACTGGGATGAAAATCTTGGGAAGGTTTGGGCAAGCTATGATCCAGAGCCAGGAGAACTGCCTGTTCGACAATCACCGTTATACCCACGCGCGATGGGGAGGGGATTTTGACGCAGCTCCTGTGTTTGAACTTCTTCCCGGCAATTTTTGCCGGGATTTTTTATGAAGATCAGGTAGTGTATGCTGTTTCAGACAGTCTCTTGTAACAACGGGAGACTGTCTTTTTTTGTTGGGTTATCCGAAATTCACGCCTTTTTAGCTTTTGGCGTGGATTCATTAGCCGGAGGCTCTTTTGCAGGGGAGCCTCCATTAAAAAATCGACCAGGGTAGCCTGAGATGGTTGTACTGGGTACGTTATAGATGCGATTCAAATTTGATGGTAGGAGTGTGGCAAATGAAATTGAGCAAAAAATGGACTCGCAATTGGGCTAGGCGAACGCTGGCTGGCGTAATGGTTGGGGCTCTCTGTATAGGGACGTCGGGACTGGTACTGGCAGAGGAGAAGCAGGAGTATAATTTCGACCCGGTGCTGGTGACGGCAAAACGGTCTGAATCAACGGACTTAAAGACGGCGGCTTCGGTTCAAGTTTATACGGAAGAACAGTTGAAAG
This sequence comes from Negativicutes bacterium, assembly GCA_041741355.1. Classification (GTDB taxonomy): domain Bacteria; phylum Bacillota; class Negativicutes; order UBA1444; family UBA1444; genus UBA1444. The sequence goes on from JBGSKE010000216.1 coordinate 2,127, forward strand.
CGACCGGCGCAGGCAATTTGTTGGAAGCATTGAAATTCAGCACGGGAATTACCTATGATGGTTATGGACGCCGCGGTGGATTGTACGGCTCGATGTCTGGCGGCTTGGCTATCCGCGGTATGCGTGACCGCGGGACGTTGGTGATGATTAATGGCGTTCCCACCAACTTAAACGGCGATTATGCCTTGGAACATATCCCAACCGACAATATTGAACGGGTTGAAGTAATCAAAGGGGCCTCGTCGACTCTATATGGTTCGGCCGCCCTCAGCGGTGTGATCAATATTATTACCAAAACGACGGTCAAAAATGCAGCGACAGTTGAAACAGGCAGTTATGGCTATAACCGTCAAGCTATCTCCATTCAAGCGGATCGTTTTGCGATTACAGCCGTACGACAAAAAGACGGCGATTCCGGCCAGTGGAATGAACCTGCCAGCGGAAAGTACACGGCATTTCGCGGCGATACCCGGGATTTCTTTCGTTGGTCTTGGAAAATTTCTGACAATATTTCATTTACTCATCAATACGACAGGGACGATTACCTTGTCGACCGGGTAAACTATCCGTCGCAGGTCAGATATGAAACGGTCGGCGTGATTGATGTGAAAAATTCTATGTCGTTACAGCTGAAAAGCGGTTTAGTGCAAAGCAAGTTTTACTACAATGGTTTGCAACGAGACTATACAAAATCTTCAACGTTCTATGCGGCAAATTCCAAAGATGATAAAAATGACATGAGTTACCAACAAACTTTTGGCATTGACAACCAAGTCGCCTGGAAGACAAAGTTTGGCGATTATGTAGCAGGATTGTCATGGCAAAAAGAAACCTTCCGCGTGGATGAAAGAAGGCTGGGGCCATTCACAACCGCGAAAAAGTCGAATGCAATTCCACTGAAGCAACGCGACTATGTCTCGTTCTTCGGGCAACTGACACATCCATTTTCTGCACAGACACAAATGATTTTAGGCCTGCGTCAGGAATTCATTCAGCAGCAGAGCGGCTTGAATAACTATAGCGAGTTCAATCCGCAAATCCAGTTCCTGCATTCGCCGACCAAGGATCAGTCTTGGTATGTTAATGCCGGTCGCGCCTTCCGCATGCCGAACTATTCTGCTATGTACAGTTCCAGTACGCTAACTATCGGTAATCCGGACCTGGAACCGGAAAGTGGTTATACCTATGAAATCGGCTGGAAAAAAATCGGCAAGACAGATTCGTTGAAAATTGGCCTATATCATATGATTTACAGTAACTATACCAGCTGGAAGAGCGTAAACGGAACTTATACGCCATACAATGCTGAGTTCCGTAATACGGGATTGGAAATCGAATACGCGAAATCGCTCAAAAATGGTTGGTCGTATAATTTGGGAGCAAGTTTCAGCAACCCGGAAAACAAAGAACCGGGTACAGATTGGACACTGTATGGTGCAAAGACCCAATTGACTGCAGGACTAAACTATAAGCAAGGGAAATGGCAAGGTAGTATTGCTGCCAATTATTTGGATGGGCGGCAAGCAACAACCGCTTATACCGAGGGGCTTCCTGCTGCCCTATTGGCCAATCTTACGCTGGGCTACGATTTGTCAGCCAAAACCCATTTGAAATTGCGGGTGGAAAATTTATTCGACCGGCATGACATCGTTTCTAACGGCAGTTCTGCCTATTATGCGCAAGAGCGTTCATTTTATTTTGGTGTGACACAAGATTTTTAAGCGGGAACTATTAGGGAGGTCTTACACATGCTGGATATTCTTGAAAAAGGCGGTTGGGTCATCATTACGATTATGGCCTGTTCGTTGGTGGCTTGCGCAGTCATCATCGAACGCTGGCTATATTATCGATCGGCCGATTCGCAGTCGGCCAGGATCAGGGAGCTGTTGACCGAGCCGACCGCCAGTGTAGCGGTGACCTTTGCGGAGGAGTCGGTAAAGCAAAGCGTTTACGGCAAGATGTGGGCTGCGGCGGCGATAATCCCGGCTTGTGAAGGCGAATCACGGCAGAATGCCGTGGACGATACAGTCCGAGCAGAAATCCCGGTGCTGGAGCGCAACTTGTATATATTGACAACCGCTGCGACCGTCGCGCCGCTACTCGGTCTTTTGGGGACAGTGCTGGGAATGATCAAAACCTTTCAGGCGGCTTCGATGACCGGTCTCGGCAATCCTCAGATGTTGGCGGCCGGCATTTCCGAAGCGTTATACAATACGGCCGGTGGTTTGCTCGTAGCGATTCCTTGCATCATTGCCAACAATCATTTTCGCAACCGGGTGGAACGGTTGTTGCACTGGACCGAAGGCTGCGTCGGCGAAATTGTTCGCCGGGCCGGCGTATAAACGAAGGAGGAATTCGCATGCGAACCAGGCGATCTTCAAACCATCTGCCAGTTCACGTCGATATGACGCCGATGGTCGATGTCATGATGCTGCTATTGATTTTCTTCATGATGTCCACCACTTTTCTGGTTGCTCACCCCGGATTCAATATTACGCCACCGCAGGCAAGCAGCGGGACGCCGCAACCGCCGGAACACATCACCGTCTTGGTGAACCGGCAGGGGCAGATTGCCTTGGGCGATAAAGTGATATCGCTCGGCGACCTGGCAGCAACCGTTGCGACCAAAGCGCATAACAGCCCGCTGATCTTTATTAAGGCGGACAAACATTCGCAACACGGCAAGGTCGTGGAAGTGATCGACGCCGTGAAACGGGCCGGCGCCAGTAAAATATCCCTGGCCGTCGACCCTAAGGGTTGATAATGCGGGGTAACAAACGGTGGCGATCTGCAATAGTCGGTTCGCTGCTGCTGCATGTAGGGCTGTTTGCGGCAATTAGTTTGTTTTGGCACTGGGACGTCAGGCAATCGCGTCAGCCGATTTATGTAGAAGTGAGCATGGCCGAATTGTTTGCGCCGCTAGACGGTCCTGCCGGTGGCGGCGGACAACCGGAGCGCGCCCCCGACCCTGTCAAGCAGCAACCTCAGTCACAGCCACCGCCAGCGAGTGGTTTTTCCGACCAACTTGCCCCGCAAGCGGTTGCCGCAGCACCGGCGGTTAATGGTGTTGCCGGCAGTGTGGCA
>JBGSKE010000217.1:0-2404 GCA_041741355.1 Negativicutes bacterium
TTCCTGCCACTGTTGACGCTGGGTATTCCAGGTGACACCGTAACGGCGATGCTGCTTGGAGGTTTCATGATTCATGGTGTCACGCCGGGACCTTTGCTGATGACATCCAATGCCGTTTTAGTCTACTCGATATTCGCCGCGTTGATTATTTCCCATGTCATGATGCTCATCGTAGAGTTTTGGGGTTTGCGAATATTCATCAAAGCGTTGGACATTCCCAAGCATATATTGTTGCCGATCATCATTTCCTTGTGCGTAGTTGGCTCTTTTGGCCTGAATAATAGCATTTCTGACGTTTGGGGCTTGCTGTTGTTCGGAATCCTTGGTTATGCGTTGGAAAAGTTCGGTTATCCCTTGTCGCCGCTAATTTTGGGTTTCATTCTTGGCCCGATGGCCGAGACCAATCTGCGCCGGGGGCTGATGCATACCCAGGGCGATTTTGCGCCATTTTTGCAACAGCCGATCGCAGTGTTGTTCTTTGTGCTGACTGCTGTCTCAGTAGGGATCATTGCCTATCAGCAATACAAGAAAGCATAATAAAAAAATGAGGGGGAAAAATCATGAAAAAAACCAACAAGTTCATCATCGGGATCATTGCGGTATTGTTCACTTTGAGTCTACTGCTGGCCGGCTGCGGCGGCGGTAGCAAGCCTGCGGCAAAGCCGGAAGCCAAACCGGCAATCCAGTATCCGACCAAACCGATTCAAGTGATTGTGCCGGCAGGCGCCGGCGGCGATACTGACACAAATATCCGGATTATGGGTAAATACCTGGAGAAAGAATTGGGTAAACCAATCGTCGTTGTCAATATGGGCGGGGCAGGCGGAACCGCCGGAACCAAAAAGGTCAAAGATGCTCCGGCAGACGGCTACACCGTGCTGTTTTACCACAACGGATTTTCGCTGCACAATCTGATGGGGTTGACCGATTTTAGTTTTCCCGCGTTGGAGATCGCCAACGTGGCGATTCTCGACGATACCAACGTATTCGTGGTGAATGCCCAATCCAAATACAAGTCGCTAAAAGATGTGGTTGACGCATCAAAAGCAAATCCCAAAAGCGTAAAATTCGCCACGGAAGTGGGTAATTTCACCCACATTCACGTCCTGGCATTCGAAGACAAATCTGGAATCAAACTGAACATCGTTGATGTTGGGGGCGCTGCGAAGAAAACTGCGGCTTTGCTCGGTAGTCAGATCGATATCATCGGTACCCAGTACGGTTTAGTTAAACAATACATCGATGCAGGCCAGTTCCGAGCCATCGGCATCCTGTCGGAAAAGCGTCATCCGCAAATCCCTAATTTGGCGACATTTAAGGAACAGGGATTTGATGCATCGTTCTCCAAGTATTTCTTCATGGCATTCCCCAAAGGAACTTCCAAAGAAATTGTCGAGAAATTTAATGCAGCCGTGAAAAAAGTCGTAAATGATCCCGCATATAAAGCGGAAGCGGCTAAATTCATGCTGACGCCTACCTTTATGGCTCCGGCGGCAGCCATGGATTACCTGACCAAGGACCAGGCAAAATTAAAAGCGCTGATTGATAAAGCCGGAGTCAAGGCGCCAGCAAAAAAATAAGCGCAAAGAGGGTTAGCAATCATGAAAAACAATCTCAAGCAAAAGCTTAACAATGGTGAATCAGTTCTGGGAACGATGATTACTGTTTTTGACAGCCCGGAACTGGCAAAAATACTTAAGGTGTGCGGGTTCGATTTCTTCGTGGTCGATTGCGAACATGGGCACTTTGACTATTCAGCTGTCGGCAACATTTGTGCACTAGCCCGTGAAGCCGGCATTCCTGCCATTATTCGGATTCCGGAAGTTCGCCGTGAAATCGTGCTCAAATACATGGAGATGGGAGCGACGGGGTTGCTGCTGCCGAATTGCGACACAGTGGAACAGGCAAAAGCACTGGTCGAATACTCGAAATATTTCCCCCTGGGCAATCGCGGCGTATCCTTGCTACGGGCGCATACCGGATTCGAAAAAGTAGATGCGGCAACCGATTACATGAATCGTTGCAACGCAGAGAATGTGCTGATGATTCAGGTCGAGTCGCCCCGTTCAGTCGAAAATTTGGAAAAAATAATGAGCATCGAGGGGATCGACGCGGCGTTTGTCGGACCGAATGATTTGTCGCAAAGTATGGGGATTATGGGCCAGACCGATAATCCAAAATTTATTGCGGCGGTTGACCATGTGATTGCCACGGCCAAAGCTCAGGGAAAATACTCGGGAATTCACATGATGGCTGTTCCAGCATTACAGCCATGGATTGCCAAAGGAATGACGCTCAATCTCTGGGCCAATGATGTCGTCATGTTGATGAATTCGGCCAAAGACGGACTTGCCAAGCTAAAGCAATAGCTCGTTGTTCTGTCGCTGATGCAGCAAAGAAAGCT
>JBGSKE010000218.1:0-2327 GCA_041741355.1 Negativicutes bacterium
GGGCAAAAATACATATAGCTGACTCATTAGCCTTCATCAGTGGAACCCTTTGTGAATAATAAGAATAAAACCAATGGAAACGAATCGGCAAAGAAAACGGTGATGCAGAATTGTTCAACATCACCGTCACGCAGCTACATCATCTTATTGTCAACCAGTTATTCCAGCAGCGATTGCGGCGATTTGTGCATCGACAACCGCGCCGTGAAGATTGTCAGTGATTCCAAATGGAAATCACCGAGGTATGGCCAGCCGCAGCCGAGTCGAAAATTTTATCGAGCCATTGCAAAAAAGTCACCAACACATCTTCAACTGCGTCGACTTCTTCGCACGGATCGGTCGGTTCCAACACCGTATCACAAGGCGCTGCCGCCACAGAATCCACGCCCGCTGTGGCAATGAGAGTGACGCAGAGAACCAGGCCAAACCAAAATTGTTTTGTCATCTCGATCACCATCCTTTGATTTCATCATACCGCACAAGTGAAAAAAAAGTATGGCGAAATTGTGACAAAACCATGAAACCGATAATTTCTTTAGTTTATAAATTGGCCTGGTCGTGCAGCGCAAACTAACCTGTCGCCGAATTGCACCAACTGAGCTGACAATATGAGTTTAGAAACCGAATCGCTTCCTGCTCCGGTAGCGGATGACTCAAAATATATCCCTGAATATAATCGCATTTCAGTTGCACCAAGGTTGCCAACTGCACCCGGGTTTCCACCCCCTCCGCGACAATCGACAGGTTCAGTACATGTGCCAAATCAATGATACACTGAACAAACCGCAACTGTGTTTTATCATGCGCAATCGTCTGAATGAACGATTTATCAATCTTGATTTCGTGAACCGGCAAATTTCGCAAATATGTCAAGGAAGAATAGCCAGTGCCAAAATCGTCAATCGCCAAGCGAACGCCTAAACTACGCAAGGCATTAAGTGTGGCGGTGCTATCGGCGAGCGAAGCAATCAACGCATTTTCGGTAATCTCGATGCCGAGCTGCCCTGGACGAATTCCAGCGTTTTCAATACAACTTTGGACCGTTCTCGCAAAGTTTTCCACAACCAGCTGACGCGGCGAGACATTGACCCATACTCGCACTGCGCCGTTACCACTATCTGCAAGATTGCGGATAAAGCGAACCGCTTCTTGCAGCACCCATGCGCCGATCGCCAAAATCGTCTCGCTTTCTTCTGCCAACGGAATAAACCGGCCTGGTGGAACAGAACCGAACTCTGCGCTATCCCAACGAAGCAGCGCCTCAAAACTCAAGCAGCGATCCGCCTCGGTCGGCGCAAGCGGTTGATAGTGCAACGACAACTCGCCTTTTTCAATAGCGCCGCGCAGCCCGTGTTTGAGCAACAGCTTTTCTTGTAGTTCTTTTTCCATCGCATCATCATAAAAGCGCCAAGTATTTCCGCCGGCGGATTTGGCAGTATACATTGCCAAGTCCGCTTTCTTTAAGATGTCTTCCACGGTCGATGCGTTGTGCGGATAAAATGCGACTCCGATACTGGCAGACATATAAATATTTGCATCGCAAATACGATAATCGCGACTCAGTTTCTTGATCATCTCCGACGTAAGCCTGGACACTTGGCCTTTCTCGCCTTGCCATGGCAAAACAACAACAAATTCATCGCCGCCGATTCTGGCAATAACAGCCTTATTCCCCACCAAGTCCGCAATGCTTTCCCCTGCCGTCTTTATCACGTAGTCGCCCCAAGAGTGGCCAAAGTGATCGTTGACCAATTTCAGCCCGTCCATATCGACAAACAAGACCGCTCCCGCCGCTTCACCGCGTTGCGCTTTAATCAGTTCAATATTCAGGATCTCTTTGAGAAAAGCACGGTTAGGCAATCCCGTCAATGAATCGCTGTAAGCAATTTGGCGAATCTGCGCTTCTTGCGCCTTATGCTGGGAAATATCCCGCGCCACGGCAACAATTTGGTTTGCATTGCCAATCCGCATCCGCTTGCCGATAAATTCGACCCAGGTGCTATAGCCATCCTTATGCGTAATTTTCCAGTCAAAACAAACCGTCTCACCTGCTGCCACGCGCAAAAATAGCTGTTTGGCCTCAACCGGGCTATACGGGGACTGTCCGTTTTTCATGTCATCGATGCTAAAAGCGGTCAACTCTGCGCGGGATAGTCCATAAAAATCACAACCTTTGGGATTCACATCGACAACCTTGCCGGTTGCCGCATCCAATACGTAAACGCCATCGTTAATCGAGCCAATGATCGTGCGATATTTCTCTTCCGACGCCGCCAGTTGAATTTTTGTTTGGACCACCCGATTGATTTTTCCCGCCAGCTGGATGC
>JBGSKE010000219.1:0-4665 GCA_041741355.1 Negativicutes bacterium
GATGGGCACGATGTAAAAGCGCTGCTGGACGCATTCGAGGAAGCGGAATCAGTCAAAGGGCATCCGTCGGTCATCTTGGCCCGGACCGTCAAAGGAAAATGCATCTCCTTCGCCGAGAACAACGCGGCCTTCCACAATGGGCTGCTGACGGCGGAGCAGTGCAAAACCGCCATGTGCGATCTGGACACGATCCGGAAAGGGAGGGAATAATCCATGGCGACGAACAGTTTGCGGACTGCGTACGGTGAAGCCCTGGTTGAACAGGGGAAAAACAATAAGAAAATTGTAGTGCTCGAAGCCGATTTGGGCAAGTCAACCATGTCCTATCTGTTTCAAGCTGCTTATCCCGAACGGTATTTTGAGATGAGCATCGCCGAGGCGAACATGGCCTCGACGGCGGCTGGTCTGGCGTTGACCGGCAAAATCCCATTTATCAACTCGTTTGCCGTGTTTTCCACCGGTCGTTGCTATGATCAACTGAGGCAAACGATTTCGATTGCCGGGCTGAACGTGAAAATCTGCGGGTCCAGTGCGGGTTTGTCCGACTATGGCGACGGCTCGACTCACCAGTCGATTGAGGACATGGGGCTGATGCGGGGGATTCCCGGCATGACGGTGCTGGTTCCGGTCGATGCGGTGGAAACGACCCAGATGGTGGAGGCGATGGTCGAGCACGTCGGACCAGCTTACATCCGGATCAACCGTAACGACCTGCCGATTCTCACCGCCGCAGACCGCAAGTTTGAAATCGGCAAACTGTATACGCTGCGTGAAGGAACCGATGCCGTGGTGTTTGCCAATGGCGTGATGGTGTCCAAGGCGCTGGCGGCGGCAGAAACGCTGGCCCAAGAGAATATTTCATTGAAAGTGATCAACGTTCCCACCGTCAAGCCGCTCGACAGACCGGCGGTTATTGCCGCCACAGCCGGCATGAAGGCCGCGGTCACAGCCGAAGAACACAGTGTCATCGGCGGTCTGGGTAGTGCGATTGCCGAGGCACTGCGTCTGGAAAAAGGCGTTCCGCTTGACTTTGTCGGTATCGAAGATGTGTTCGGCACTTCGGCGCTGAACTATGATGAACTGATCGAACACTACGGATTGACTGCCAAGGCGATTGCCGACAAAGTAAGGGCACTGGTCAAATGACCGTAACATCGCGAAAAAATACTGCTAAAAGGCAGGTGTGTCGATGCTAAAAATAATTGAAACGGTCTACCGGGCGATGGAAAAGTTTTTGCTGTACATAGTCATGATTTTACTGGCCCTGATGGTCATCATTGTGTTTGCCAACGTGGTCAGTCGATATTACTTGCAGTTTTCTTTGGCCTGGTCGGAAGAAATTGCCCGATTCATGCTGGTGTGGCTGGTATTCCTGGGTTCGTTCTTAGCCTATATTCATGACGAGCACCTGGGGCTGGATATCCTGGTGAAAAAATTCCCGCCGACTTTGCGTAAAATGGTAGCGACTGTGACAAATTTACTGGTGATTTTCGCGTTGTACGCCGTCATGGAAGGGGGTTACCTGCTGATGATGGCCAATTTTGACTGGCTGTCCGCAGCGGCGGAGATCCCCCAGGGTTATATTTATGCGATTGTGCCGATTGCTTGCGGCCTGATGATTTTGCAGACAATTTTAAAGACATACTATGTTTGGATCGGGAAATCTACATCGTCGGGAGGACCGTCATGCTGATCACCTTTATGACCAGTTTGTTCAGCTTTATTTTTCTCAATATTCCCATCGCGTTTAGCCTGATCTTGACAACCATTGTGTTGATGGTCTACTCCAATGAGCTGTCCTCGGCGAACATCGCCTCAAGCATTTACCGAGGAATCGATAATTTTCCCCTGATGGCGATTCCGTTCTTTATGTTGGCGGGTGAAATCATGAATGTCGGCGGCATGTCCCGCCGCATCGTCAACTTTGCCAATGCGCTGGTCGGTCATGTGACCGGTGGATTGGGTTATGTAGCTGTTGTGGCCAGCATGTTGTTCGCCGGTGTATCCGGCTCGGCGGTGGCCGACACTTCCGCGATCGGTTCAATTCTGCTGCCGATCATGAAAAAGGAAGGCTATGACACGCCAAAGAGTACGGCTTTGATTTCCGCCTCCGGCTGCATCGGCCCGATCATTCCGCCCAGCATCCCGATGATCATTTTCGGCGTCATCGGCGGTGTATCCATCGTCAAGCTGTTTTTGGGCGGTATTGTGCCCGGGCTTTTGATCGGCGTGGGGCTGATGATCGTCTGGTATTTTCACGCAAAAAAACGCGGCTATAGCACGGGAAAACATTTTAGCAAGTCGGAGTTCTATAAGGCGTTTAAGGGTGCTGCCTGGGCTATGATGCTGCCGATTATTATTCTTGGCGGGATTGTTACCGGAGTTTACACGCCGACGGAAGCAGCTGTGGTAGCCGTAGTCTATGCATTTTTGGTTGGGATGTTTGTGTACCGGGAACTCAAGTTTTCGCAACTGCCGGCGATTTTCATGCATGCAAGCAAAGCGACCGCTATCGTTTTGCTGGTGTGCGGCGCGGCGACTGCTGCCGGCTACATGATCACCACCGCCCAGATTCCGCAGCTTTTGCTCAAAGCGCTGGACCAATTGTCCGGCGGCAATGTCATCCTGGCCATGTTCTGGATCAACATTCTGTTGATCATTGTTGGCTGTGTGATGGACCTGACGCCGGCGCTGCTCATTTTGGCGCCGATGTTGTTGCCGGTGGCCGAAGGCTATGGGTTGGATCCGGTGTATTTTGGCGTGGTTATGTGCGTTAATCTTTGCATCGGCTTGATTACGCCGCCGGTCGGCACGGTGCTGTATGTCGGCTGCGGACTGTCTAAAATCTCCATCGGTGAAATCACCAAGCCGCTATTGCCGTTTATCACGGTCATGTTTGTGGTGTTGCTGCTGATTACCTACATTCCCAGCCTGATTACCTTCATCCCTAATCTAGTCAAGTAACGGGTTTTGGCGGCAAGGGCCGCTGGCGATAAAACCAAACCAAGAAAATAAGAGGGGGAAAAAGAGTGAGCAAGAAATGGTTTATTCTCGCAATGGTCATGGTAATGGCAACGACCCTGTTGACTGGTTGTCTGTCCTCGGACAAGAAACCTGCGGCAAAAACTGATCCGGCCAAAGCCGCAGTAGCCGGCAAAAAAGTCATCCGTATCAGCATCGGCCTCAATGAAGTGCATCCTGAATTCCTCGGTCTGAAAAAGTTCAAGGAAGAAATCGACAAAAAACTGCCTGGCAAATATGACATCCAACTCTACGCCAATGCCCAGCTCGGCGACGACGTAAAAACAACCGAAGCTGTTCGTATGGGAAATCTGGAGATGACAGGACCGTCGTCCTCGCCGCTCACCGGCATCGTCAAGGAACTCGGCGTGTTTGACCTGCCATTCCTGTTCCCCAGCACCGAAGTCGCCTACAAAGTCATGGACGGCCCGGCGGGACAAAAACTGCTTGACCTGATGGAAGCCAAAGGGCTCAAGGGCCTGGCCTACTGGGAAAACGGTTTCCGGCATCTGACAAACAGCGCCCACGAAGTCAAAGCGCCGGCTGATGTGAAGGGTTTGAAAATCCGTGTAATGCAAAACCCGATTCACTTGGCTACCTGGAAAGCGCTCGGCGCCAATCCGACCCCAATGCCATTCAGCGAGCTGTTCACCGCGATGCAGCAAAAGACTGTTGATGGACAGGAAAATCCCATCCCGACCATCTATCTGTCCAAATTCAATGAAGCGCAAAAATATGTTACCCTGACCGGCCACGTTTATACGCCGCATATTCTGATTATCGGCAAGAAACTCTTTGACTCGCTGCCGAAAGAAGATCAGAAGGTATTCCAACAAGCTGCGTATGATGCGCGTGATCTTGTCCGTAAAGTTAGCAAAGAGATGAACGACTCGCAAATCGCCAAGTTGAAAGCGGCGGGAATGACCGTGACGGTCTTGACGCCAGCCGAACTCAAAGCGTTCCAGGACGTAGTCAAGCCGGTATATGCCGAATACACCGACAAAATCGGCAAATCGACTGTAGATTCGATTGTCGCAGAAGTAAAAAAAGCTACCGCGAAATAAGCTAGCAACTACGAAAAGCAGGAAACCGGCTCCGCTGTGAGCCGGTTTTTGCATGCCATGAAATAGGATAGAACGAGAAAGCAAGCAGGGAATTTAAATCCACCGGTTGAAATAACTTAGTTAAGTAAAAAGTGCGTCGGGGGTTGCAGGATGGAAAACACGGCGAAAACAATCCATATTCGGGCATATCGGTTTGATCCAGCAGAGCCGGCGCGGTGCGGCTTTCAGTCGTTTACAGTGGCGACGACCGAGCCGCTGTCGGTGATGGCGTTGTTGACGGAAATTCATGCGCTGGATGAAACGTTTGCCTGTCGTACGTCGACCTGCTTCAAAGGACAATGCGGTTCCTGCCTGGTCCGGGTCAATGGCCGCGATGTACTGGGCTGCGTCACGATGGTTCAGCCAGGCGAAACGGTGACATTGGAACCTCATTCAAAATATCGCGTTTTGCGAGATCTGGCTGTTGATTTTGCTGAGCCGCAGGAGGGATGAACATGGGCATGCACACGATGGAAACCGAAGTTTTGGTGGTTGGCGGCGGAGGCGCAGGTTTGCGGGCGGCGCTGGCCGCTGCGGAAGC
>JBGSKE010000220.1:0-3579 GCA_041741355.1 Negativicutes bacterium
CGCCCGAGGTGGATGGGTGCTCGGTTATGACTATCGAAGGGTTGGCGAAAAACGGAGAATTACATCCGATACAAACGGCTTTTATTGAAGAAGGCGCCGTACAATGCGGTTTTTGCACTCCGGGCATGGTTATGTCCAGCAAAGCGCTATTGGATGAAAATCCTACGCCGACAGAAGAGCAAGTCCGCGAGGCGTTGGCAGGCAATCTTTGCCGTTGCACTGGGTATCATAGAATTGTCAATGCGGTCCAATCCGCTGCCCGCAAGTGCTCAGAGCCTATTAACGAAGCCAAATAAAGAGGTGGCATGATGCACTTGGAGTATGTAGGGAAAAATATCCAACGGACCGATGCTGTTAGCAAAGTGACTGGTGCGACCAGATATGCAAATGACTTATCCATGGATGGAATGTTGCATGGAAAACTGTTCCGATCGACACAGGCTCACGCACGGATTGTGAGTGTAGATACAGAGAAAGCTAAACAATGCGAAGGCGTTGTCGACGTTTTCTGCGCCAAAGATTTTTCTCCAGAGATGCCGCGTTTTGGCCCTGTTACCGAAGATCAGCCGCTATTGGCTGACGGGGTAGTGAAATTTCATGGCGAACCGGTCGCCGTTGTTTTGGCAAATACGGCAGAAGCTGCGCAGAATGCACTTGCCAGCATTCGCGCGGAGTATGAAGCGCTGCCTAATATATGTACCCTTGAAGCGGCTTTAGCTGAAGATGCGCCGCAACTTCACGCAGGCCAACATGGGTTGACATGCAATTTTAATATTCACAGTAGTTATAACTATGAGTGGGGCAACGTCGAGGCTGCACGCAATGGTTGTGCCCATATCATTACCAATACCTACACGTTTCCGATGGTTCATCATGCGATGATCGAACCGTTCTGCGTTATCGCCTATCCACAGCATGGCGGGGTGGTCATCGAATCGCCGGTGCAGCACCCGTTTATTCTGCGCAGAGTAGTCGCCTCAGCATTGAAACTGAAACTTTCCCAAGTGAGAGTGATTTCAACGGATATCGGCGGCGGATTTGGCGCCAAGGGCTATTCGAAATATGAACCACTGGCTGCATATCTGGCATTGCGCATCGGTAAGCCGGTGAAATTATCTTTTTCGATGAATGAAGGGTTCTTTGCCGCGCGACGTCTCTCGAATCGAGTCAAAATTGCCTCCGGTTTTGATGCAAGGGGCAAACTGGTATTCCAAGAGGTAGCAGCAGATTATTTGATCGGCGCATATGCCGACGCCGCGCCCCGCGTAGTGGCAAAAGGAGCCTATCTCGGCGGTTGTGGGCCTTATAAAGTTCCGAACGTTCGAATCAAGGCAAATGCGATATATTCCAATACGGTTCCTGCCACTGCGGCACGCGGCTTTGGTATGCCGCAAATGGTTTGGGCAATCGAATCGCAGTTGAACGAAGCCTGCCGGCTTGTCGGTATTGATGCGCTGGAAATCAGGCTGCGCAATTTGCCAGCCAAAGGCGAGACCTTTGTGCCTGGCGATACACCGGCCGACGGCGATTGGAAACAAGGACTGAAAAAGGCCGCCGAAATGATCGGCTGGGGTACGGAAAAAGCAGAATGCGTTGGACGCAGCATCGCTATCGGGATTAAAAACCCCATTCCAGCCGCTGTTTCCAATGCAATAGTCAAACTGCATGCCGATGACAGCGTTACGGTCGCAGTTGGAACAACGGAAATGGGGCAGGGCGCCAGGACTGTTTTTACGCAAATTGCTGCGGAAGTATTCCGCTTTCCGGTTGACCGAATCACAGTAATTATGGGGGATACCGCGGCAGTTCCGTTTGATTTGTGTACCGCGGGAAGTCGCTCGACGGTAAGTATGGGCAATGCAGTTCAAGAAGCTTGCAAAGATGTTTTACGCCAACTTCGTGAAATGGCGCAGGAATTAAAACTAATCAAAGCCGATGAGGAGGTGAAAATATTTGGCGGACTTGTGACAGGGTGTGGAGGAGTCATATCGTATCCGGAATTATTACAAAAATATCTTGGTTTTAATCAAGGGGAAGTTGTCGGCAAAGGGATTTTTAAGGGCGCCAAGGATGTTTCCCATGTATTGGGCGGCTTAACTGATTTCTGGGAGGTAATCTTTACTGCTGCAGAGGTAAAGGTAGAGCCCGAAACAGGAAAAGTTACGGTCAACAAACTCGTGAATGTCAGCGATCTTGGCAAAGCGATCAATCCCATTCAGGCCAAAGCCCAGGAAGAGGGCGGCTCAATTATGGCAATGGGGCATGCATTGATGGAACAGCTGATCTATGACGACAATGGTTTGTTGAAAAATGGCGGTTCTTTGGATTACCGAATTCCGACGGCCATGGATGTCCCGCGCAGCATGCAAAGCGCATTTATCGAAAACCAAGACGGGCCGGGTCCTTATGGCGCAAAAGGACTGGGCGAAAGTGGAGCGATATCTCCCGCCCCTGCCATCGCTGATGCCGTGCGTGACGCGGTTGGAGTATGGATTAAAGATTTGCCGCTTACACCAGAGAAAATTTGGCGAGCATTACATAAATAGTGAGAGGTTCCTACTCTGATAAATGCTTATTTGGAAAGGGGACATAATAATGAGTGCAAATCAAGATATTACAATAGATCAAGGGGTGACAAACGGGACCGCGCCAGTGGCTGCGAAGCCCAAATTTATGGAGATGTGGAAGTCTTCAGGGCCGGCCTGGATGGCTGCTGGTCTGAACATTGGCGGCGGAACGGTCACAAACTCGGTCCTGTTGGCGGCAGCAACAGGTTTTAAATACGGCTGGGTCTTTATCTTTGCCACTTTTGCGATTTTTATGTGCACGATGGCTTGTGTCAAACTGACTGTGGTTACAGGCAAAAATCCGATTACCCTCATGCGAGAAGACATAAATCCGTTGGTATCCTGGTTGGTAGGATCGGCTATTGTCATCGTTAATTTGGTGTTTGCAACGCTGCAGGTGGTGTTGGGCGGGCTGGTTCTAAACACTTTGTTTCCGATGGTTTCGCAGACTGTCTGGGGGATTCTCTGCGTTTTGATTGCCGCTGTGATTGCACTGGTCCCAGGTAAAGCGGCCATGGAAGTCGTGCAGAATATGCTGAAATGGATGGTTTATGCTTTAACAGCCAGTTTTCTGTTTACGCTTGCCTTTGTTGACGTGAATTGGCAACAATTCTTTTCGGGATTGTTTTTAGTCGAATTGCCGACAAGCAAAAATGCAGTGTTGTTGTTTACTGCAGTTTTGGGATCGGCTCTGGCAATCAATGTTCCTACGGTTCAAGCCTTTGCAACAAAGACGAGTGGATGGGGGACGAATCGTCTCGAACACTTTAAATTTGAAACGATTATGACCAATATCTTCCTGTTCGTTGTGCAACTTGGTGTCTTGATTGTTGTTGCTTCCACTTTGTTTAAATCGGGGGTAATACCCAAGTATAAGCACGCAAATAGTTTGAGATTTTTTTGCATTTAGTTTGAGACAAAACCACTTTGCGATTTTAAAAGGCAAAGTGGTTTTTTATAAATTATACACCCATTTTATAACCCTTTAAACGAGATTTGAAGGGTTATTTTT
>JBGSKE010000221.1:0-8995 GCA_041741355.1 Negativicutes bacterium
TGCCTCAAAGATCTCGGCAATCATCTCCGTAACGACTGCTGAAACATGCGAAGAAACTTCGGACGGCTTCAATACTGCACAATTCCCGGCGGCAATTACGCCTACCAGCGGTTCGATTAGAAGCTGAAACGGATAGTTGTACGGTCCGATGATTAAAACGGTTCCATACGGTTCGTACATGACAAACCCTTTTGCCGGGAACAAGTAAATAGGGTTGCCAACTTTCTTCGGCTTCGACCATTTTTTCAGATTGATCACAGCTTCTTCAATGCTGTTATATACGAATCCTATTTCCGTCGTATACGATTCGAATTCTGATTTCCCCAGATCTATTTTTAATGCTGCTGAGATCCTGCTTTCATATTTTTCTATTCCGGCTTTGAGTTTCTTCAATTGCTCAATACGAAAATCCAGGCTTTTCGTAGCTTGTGTAGCAAAAAAAACCCTGTGCAGTTTCAATATTTCCGCAACGTCTTGCGCTGTCAATTCGCGCGCATTCAAAAAATCCACCTTCTTTCATTTGTTGTTGCAATGGGCCTATCGCCTACTTTACATTAATTTTATACCTTATTCACATTTTTTACATTTGCTGCAGGAAACAAAGTTTGGCTAAGAACGCTTGGGGTCTTTTATATTATTACGACAGTACGGACACGGGAATATCGATTCCCGTCGCTGAAAAGACGCGGGTGACTCGCGACCGCCCTACGCCTGACGAGTACATGAAGAAATAGCAAAAACAAAAATGGGCTGTCGCCGTTAAGTGCGCAGTCCATTTTGTATTGAAAGGATTTATCCGCTTGATCGCGAAGAAACTATGCTATAGCAAAGTGAAACAGTATCCGTAGAATTGGGGGAGGTATGTTCAATGAAAACACTGCTATTTCTGCTTAAAGGCTTTGAAACAATGGAGTTCAGCGTCTTTGTCGATGTCCTGGGCTGGGCGAGAAACGACTTTGGCTACGATGTACCGGTTGTTACCTGCGGGTTTCAGGAAAAAGTCATCAGCACCTTTAACATTCCCGTGCTGGTTGACAAAACAATCGATGAGATATCGGTTGATGACTATGACGCGTTAGCGATTCCTGGCGGGTTTGAAGAATTCGGCTTCTACGAAGAAGCCTATGACGAACGCTTTTTAAATCTAATTCGCGAGTTTGATAAACGCGGCAAAATCATCGCCACCATTTGCGTAGCAGCGTTACCTGTTGGAAAAAGCGGGGTTCTAAAGGAGCGAAAAGCCACGACGTATCATTTACGCGATGCATACCGGCAAAAGCAACTGAAAGAATTTCATGTCGATGTCGTAAACGAACCGATCGTCGTGGATAAAAACATTATCACTTCTTACTGTCCCGAAACGGCTCCTGCTGTCGCATTTAAGCTATTGGAGATGCTGACTTCGCCAGCGGAAGCGGAGCAAGTGAAACAGGCGATGGGCTTTAAAAGCTAAGTCTATAGCTATTGCACGCAAGCGTCAGTTGGCGGATAGCTGATAAACAGCCTACGCAGCAAATTCAAGCCGTTACGAGGCGAGGTCGATATCCATGCGCGTGACAATCACCTTGTCGATGCGCATCTTGTCCATATCGACAATCTCAAACCGGAACCCGGCCCACTCGAATTTTTCGCCGGTTTTAGGCAGGTTGCCCAGATATGAGGTGATAAAGCCGCCCAGCGTTTGGTAATGCTCGGTATCTTGGTCCGGCATTTCCTCGATGTTGAACATCCGCTTGAACTCCTCGATCGACAGCAATCCATCCATCAACCAGGAATTGTCGTCGCGTTTTACGACCTCCGGGTTTTCTTCCTCTTCCGGCAGTTCGCCAACCAGTTGCTCCAAAATATCATGCAGCGTCACCACGCCAATCAGACCACCGAATTCATCCATGACAAACGCGATATGCGTGCCCGTCTGCTGAAACTGCTCCAGCAGTTTGAACGCCCGCAAGCTGGCGGGAACAAACAGCGGCGTCTGGATGTTTTCTTCGATCGGCAGTGTCTCTTGATCACGGTTTGCCAAAATATCGCGCAGATGGACCACGCCAACGATGTCATCCAGGCTGCCCCGGGCAACCGGCAATTTGGAATGGATACTATCGGTGATCGACAGCCAGATGTCTTCTTCATCATCCTCCAAGTCGATCCAGTCGATTTGGGTGCGCGGCGTCATCAGCGACGAGGCCCGCATGTCTCCCAAACCAAAAACCCTGTCGACGATGGCACGTTCGGTTTCTTCGAACGTGCCGAACGCCGTGCCTTCGGCAATCATGATCTTGATTTCTTCTTCAGTAACTCCTTGGTCGGCTGGTTCTTTTATCTTGAGTGTTTTTAGGACCAATTCCGTGGATATGCTAAGCAACCAGACCAACGGCAAAAACAGCTTGGAAAAAATTCGCATCGGAATCGCGATAGCCGACGCAATCGGCTCCGGGTTGTTGAGTGCGATTTTTTTCGGTACCAGTTCGCCAAAAATCAACGATAAATAGGTGATCGCCGCAATAACGATGAACAGACTGACGCCGATGCTATAGGGACCGACCAGCGGTAACGGCTGGATATGCGGCGCCAAAGCCTGCGCAAGTGTTGCGCCGCCGAACGCACCGGTCACGATGCCAATCAGCGTAATCCCCACCTGAACAGTCGATAGCAGTTCCGTCGGGTCATTTGCCAGTTCCAGCGCCTTTTTAGCGCCGCTGCTGCCTTCAGCCGCCTGTCGTTCCAGCCGGGACTTGCGAGAAGATACGATTGCGATTTCGGTCATTGCAAAAACACCATTAGCCAGAATCAGCAACAGAATAATTATAATCTCCGTACTTATAGACGGGTCTGCGTCCACGTGAACTCCTCAACTCCTTAAACTTGTCCATTTTACAATAATATTAACATGACAGCCGCCAGATTACAAAAACCTAGTCTTTCTTCTCTGGATTTGAAAATTTCTCCTTGGCCCAGGCGTCTAGTTTTCGCACATGTTTTTTGCCAACAGTACACCCGTAAACCACCAGCAACACCAGCACTAGCGTGAACAAGTCGACCTCTTTTGTTTCATTGAAATTGATCACACCCAGCAGAATCTGCGGCACAAAGCCCGTCAACATCAGTATTACCGTGGCTACCTTGAACCAGAAGCCGGATTGCATCTTGTATCTGGCATAAAACAGGAAAACGGTTGCTGCCCACGCGAGCCCTTCAAGCGCGAGTAGTATCCCCCATTTGTTCTCAACGATGAAATTGTATATAGCAACCCTCTCCCCAAACAAGCGAAATTCATTTGCCGATCCGCATTAGATCGGCAGTTTGGTTATATTCTATCAGATGCATTTCATAT
This sequence comes from Negativicutes bacterium, assembly GCA_041741355.1. GTDB lineage: Bacteria > Bacillota > Negativicutes > UBA1444 > UBA1444 > UBA1444. Next base: position 3,332 of record JBGSKE010000221.1, read on the forward strand.
CCGAGCACTTTTTGTTGCAGCTCCAAGTTGCTTGCCGCATTTTCATTGTCATAAAAGGAATTTACTGGCTAATCGCGAAGTTGATATGCTGTGAGGTATTTCACCTGTGAAATTCAAAACACCTTCCCACCGCGAATGGCCGGGAGGCAGGGAGAGGATTTGTTCATAATTACTGAAGCATATGTTTTCCTGGTCATTCTGCTTTCAAGTTTCTTGCAAACCACAACCGGCTTTGGCTATGCGATCATCACCGCGCCGCTGCTTGCACTGGTGTTAAGTGCAAAAGAAACTGTCATGCTGGTTATGCTGACTGCACTAATCATTTGCGTTTTTTTGTTAAGAGCTACCAGAAATCAGGGCAGCTTCAAAGCGATCGCCCCACTGCTTACCGCCAGTGTCATTGGTGCAATCCCTGGCGCTTTCGTGATGACAATGATTAGCAATGATGGATTAAAGCTTTTCATTGGCGTACTACTCCTATTTGTTACTGTTGCACTGTGGAAACGCTATACGTTTCCAGTAAAGCACAGTAAATCAGTCGAATCTGTTGTTGGCTTTGTTAGCGGTTTTTTGACCACAACGACAGGTGTTACCGGTCCGCCAATCATCCTTTATTATCTCAATGCCAAGGCTGAAGAAAACAAGATTGAATTCCGCGCCAATCTAGCCCGCTTTTTTCTGCTGATCAACCTCGCCTCGGTAATTTTTTCCTATGCTGCCGGTTCATTGCGGATTGGTGAACTTTGGCATTATATCCTTATAGCTATTCCCGCCTTGTATGCAGGGTTTTATCTTGGCGAAAAGATGTTTTACAGGATTAGCGTTCCCGCTTTAAGAACGGGTTCATTAGTAATGATTTTTCTAAGCAGCATTGCGATCATTTGGTCTGTTTTGTCAAAAACCACAGCTGTTTATTGATTTTGACGTTTGGCTAAGACGTGCCCCCATACACAATTGTTGGCGGCAATCCGTCCAAGCTCATCAAACAAAGGTTTGACGATCAAGTAGTAGCAAAGTTATTGGCAATCCAATGGTGGGATTGGCCTATCGAAAAAATCACTCGCTCTATAACGTTCTTGGTTAGCAATGACATTGAAAAACTCATGTCAATGGAAGAATAAATCCCAGACAGATCGGCAAACTCATGATAGCAGGAGACCGCGAAAATGCGCAATATCATCAATTTATTAACTTCTTGTCCCTATGATTATGAACTCATTAATCATCCATATCCAATTAAAACAGTAACCGATGGAATGAACCATTTCAAAATCGAAGCAGGTCAGACTGCACCCACTCTGATTCTTAAGGCCGATGACACTTTAATTGCATTGATTTTCTCCGGAAGTCAAAAACAGCTTGATTTCCCGGCAATTGCATCCGTTCTTGGGCGCAATCACCTGACTTTGGCAAAGCCAAAAGAAGTCGAGAAAGTTACCGGATTTAATATCGGAAATATCCCGATGATTGGGCATTCCCTCCCCTGTGTTTTGGATAACCGGCTGTTGAATTATCCATTTGTTTTTGGCGGAACCGGTAACCCATTAGTCACGCTAAAAATATCGCCGCTGGCACTTCCGCAATTGAACAATGTCGTTGCCTATATCACTAGCTGAGGTTAATCCCCTCCAACACGAGACTAGCTCAACGACGCCCCCTTCTAAAATTCGTCCAATAACAGCAAAAGGCTCTCCGGACCGAAAATCCGGAGAGCCCCTATTTTACTATGGCGGGAGCGTGAAGGAATGGTTTTACTGAAGCACATTCCATTTTGTCTCAACAGCCTTTGTTATGGCACTATTATTGTCCTTTAGCATATTTCTCTGTGCGTTTAATGACGTCACTAATAGCCCCTTGTCCAGCATAGAAGACAATTGATCTTGGTTCATTTGCAGCATCTGCTGGCGGGTGTATGTCACAAGTTGTTCCTTTGTTTCCTGCGTCCCTTGCGTTTTCAGAAAGCTTTGACCCATCGTCTTTATCTGCTCAGGATTCATCACCATCATCATTTGATCGATTGCCCGAATGTACATCATTAAAACCATCTGGTCTTTGAGCGCCATTATCGCATCTTTTTCATTTGTCAGCATCTGTTCCTGTTTAATCAGATCATTCATCGTTTTTTTGCTGTCTGACATAATGGGCGCCGCAAACACCGTACTCATACTTGCCGTAATCATCAGGATAACAAGAACAACTGTGAATCGTTTTAACATAAACAACACTCCTTCGATTATTTTTGTTAGGTCCTTCTTTGTCCATAATATACGGTTTTCGCGCAATTGAATATACAACAAGGAAAACCCGCAAGATTTCGATTAAAATTGGCAGACTCTTATGGACGATGGGAAATATCCTGATCATTGGGGCCTCAGATCCAGCGTGCTCTCCTTGGGGAAGTTTTGGGATAGAGTTTCAGTCAATAATAGTTACGGTGTTTTTGCCGCTGTGCTTTCCCTGATAAAGAGCTTTATCCGCCCTCGTTATCACTTCATCGATTGTATCTGCTTGCTTTATCATGGAAACGCCAACCGTCACTTTTACTGATATTCCGGTTTTCTCCCAGACAAAACCCTTCTCTTGAATTCGACTCCTCATCCGCTCCGCAATAGCCGCTGCCGAATGGATATCCGTTTCCGGCAATAGGCAGAGAAACTCTTCGCCGCCCCATCTGCCGACAACATCATACGGGCGAACAAATTTCCGCATCTCATCTGCCACGCCTTTTAATACAAAGTCCCCGCCAGCATGACCATAAATATCGTTGATCTGTTTGAAGCAGTCAATATCGCTAAGAATTATGGAAAATTTATGACCTGTCCGTTGAAATCTGGCAAACTCATTTTCGATTTTTTCGGCGACATGTCTTCGATTAAAAAGACCGGTCAAAAGGTCAGTTCTGGCAGAAAAATCAAGTTTTTCGTTTAAGTCGGTCAAAATCTTATTTGTTTCGTCTTGTCGCAAATTTGCCTGTTGAAGTTGCTGGTTTGTCGTAGTCAATGCAAAAGTTCTCTCCTCAACCCGGCTCTCCAATTCAACATTCAGTGCTGCCAACTCACGTTCAACTTTTTTGCGTTTTCTACGATTCATTACAAGAATAATAATAAGGCTGGTCTGAAGCGCCAACAGAAACACTGCCCCGACAACATATCCTCTGTAAAGTTCCCACAAGCCTAACTGTCTAAACTCCACTCTGCTTCCCGGCGGAAGTTTTTTTTCATCAATTCCCCATCGTTTTAGTGCTCGCCAGTCAAAAACGTACTCTCCGGAAGGAAATATTTCAAACCGTTCAGCAGTATCGTGTGTTCCTTGCAATATTTCCAAGCCAATATCGGCCACCCGCGCTCCAAGCATGTCCCCGCTACTCAGATGTCCGCCAACGATTCCTGTTCCCAGATACGTTTTATCAATTCCATAAACAGGAATTTTTGCTTGCCTGACAATCTCGCTTAGTGCTTCGCGAGGTACAAAATCAGTTCCCGCTGCATCTTTAAAAATAAAAATATAGAAAATGGCTGCTTCACCGGTAAGCGCGCTCACTTTATCGAGCAATTCGGGAAAAGCCAATTCATCATAGAAATGGAATCGCACACTGCCTTCAAATTGTCCCAGTTCTTTTGCCAACTTCGCTTTTACTCTGACAGCCAAAGCCGTTTTATCAATGATTACATAGATATCCTTCGTTTGTGGTCTCGTTTGCATCAGTATTCGCAAACATTCCCCAAAGTCAACATTGCCGATAACTTGCGTAAAATTACTCGGCGCCGCCTGCGCTGAATAGCTTTCACGCTCATCACCAACAGAAATTACTGGAACATCTTTAAATATATCATCGCCGTACTTGACCATGAAATCAAACGCCAGGCGCCTGTGGGCAATAACCAAATCAATCTTTTGCGCTGCATACTTATCTTTCAAGTACTCCGGCAAATGCTTTATGTAGGAACTATCCGGCTGATACCTTTGCCTGTCCATGTATTCGTAGAAATAGTGGATTTTCGTATTGCCTTGTTGTTTAAACCGGTCCTGCAATCCCTGTAAAAACAATTTGCTTAAAGGCAAATCCTGGTGAAACGAATCCAAAACGAGGATCCTTTTTTCTTCTGGAGAGTTTGCCGCTTCTGCATAACTAAAATGCCAACTTACCAACAGAACAGTAAGCGCAAGAATAATAAATTTTGAAAATAAACCATTTGTCCTTTTGCCAGCTTGCCGCAACATTTATTCAACCTCTTCTTAACAGATCTTCATTGTAGTTCTCCGTAGAACTTGCTTCTCCTGCAGGCAAATTCGGGATATTTTTCACTCAATCGCAACCTACGCCAAAGAGGTGGCGATGTTTTCCCAACTGCTACAAATCCTGCAACACTTCCAGCACTGCATGAAAACAGCAATAATTTGCAATACCCCTTTCTTATTAACAAGAGATAATGTGTTTAACAAACAAATCAGATTATGGAAAGGGGTTCAAAAAAAATGGCCACAGATATTCTGCAAGCATTTACGGATGGACAGATTTTTTTTAATTCGCACCACGAACCAGTAAAAGACCTACCCTGGCATGATCACCCAACGTTTCCCGGAGTCTCGCTGAAACATCTTGTTACTGCAAAAAATTCCGCAGGAAAATTTAGCAGCCATTTAGTTCGGGTAAAGCGCGGATGTGAAATCGGCGAACATATCCACGAGGGTAAATGGGAACTGCATGAGGTCTTCGACGGACAGGGTATCTGCCGTATAAACGGCGAAAAAATCGATTATGTTAAGGGAGTAGCAGCCGTAATCCCCGCCGATATTCCGCATGTTGTCCAAGCAACAGAGCGCGATCTCTTCATAATGGCTAAGTTCGTTCCAGCATTGCTTTAACGCCTTTCTGATAAAGAGGATTTTATTTGAAAGGGCGCGAATAAATCAACCGCCAGGTTTTGAACTGGTTTGATTTAGACTAATAATAGCAAAGGCATTGAGTATGAAACGAACAAAAACCGGGGATTTCTATTTTCGTGATTTCAAAGACATTTTGGGCATTGAAGTCGTATATGCGAAACACGTTACTCATGATTTTTCCCGGCATACTCACAGAACATTGTGCATTGGGATCGTTGAGCAGGGAGACCGTTGCCTCATTTGCCGTGGAACCAAATACAATGTTACACCTGGTCAAATTTTTGTTATCCCGCCCAACGAGGCGCATTCGTGCGGACCGGCTACGGAATCGCATACCTATCGATTGTTGATTGTCTCTCCGAATGTATGGCATTCGATATTGCCCAAAAGCGAAAATAGTTGCAATTCGCAATATATATTTGCCAACTTGGTTATTGAAGACAGCGAGTTATATGAACAGCTGTTAAATTTCCATCTGATTTTAGAAACTAGCGAATCTGATTTTATTAAACAATCGCTGCTATTTTCTGCAATCGGAAATATCGTAGAACAGTGTGTAGATATACCCGACAGAATGAAGATTGGTCACGATCATCATGAGTGTGTCAAACACGCTCAATTATTCATTGAGGACCACTATGGAGAAAATTTTTCATTATACGAACTAGCGCAGCGTGTTTATCTCAGTCCATATTATTTGATTCGTGTATTTAGTCAAATAGTCGGTATTTCTCCGCACATTTATCAGCAGCAAGTGCGAATTAGACACGCCAAGAC